>JBMYQZ010000013.1:0-21852 GCA_049601855.1 Limisphaerales bacterium
TGAATCTGATCAACACCGTGGAGGATAAAGCGTTCGTCCAGGCCATGAAGGATCTGAACGAGATTCTCGTCTGGCCCGGCAAACCCGGCGTGCAACCCGAGGCACCCGTCCGTCCCCTCACCAAGCCCGAACAGGAACGTTTCGCTGCCGGCAAACAGCTCTACGACCTGACCTGCGGGAACTGCCATCGTCCCCACGGATTCGGCATGCCCGGTCTCGCCCCGCCCCTCGCCAATTCCGAGTGGATCGGTGCCAGCGACAAACGTCTTGCACGCATCGTCCTGCACGGCATGACCGGCCCCGTGATGGTCCTCGGCAAACGCTACAACATGAACATGCCCGGCCATCAGTCCTTCTCCGACCAACAGGTCGCCAATGTCCTCACCTACATCCGTCGCGAATGGGATCACCCCTACGATCCCGTCACCCCGGAAACCGTCTCCAAGGTCCGCGCCGCAACGAAGGGCCACGAACACGGCTGGACCGCCGCCGAGTTGTTGGAAATCAAGTAGCTCGACATCGCGGGCGGCTTCCCATTCCAACGACCTTAGAGGGTCGTGAAGAAGATGTCGTACACTCTTGTTTTCCTGCTACTGCTTTCCTTCGGAATCGGTGCGGAGACGAATAGCCTCTCGATGACATCCGAGCTCGTTTCCACCACCAATGGCTTGGCGTTGTCGCTCTCCCTCCGATCGCGTGTGAACCAGTTCATCGGAGTATCCTACAGTCAGCTGCCTTGGGGACATTGTGAGAGTTTTGGAATGCACATCCTGGCGGTCGACCACGGTGGCAGGTTCGTGCCAGCACGATTGATGATGTATTCACCTGCTCCTGGCGGAGAGAGCATCGAGCCCGGCAAGGCGATCGAGGGTCAGGTCATGCTGAATGATCGTTTTGAACACGTACAGAAGCCCCTCCTTACCAGTGACCTCCTCGTCTATTGGACGTACTTTTTGGACAATCGTGAAGGAGCACCGCTCTGCCGGTCTAGCGGATGCGAATATGTAGGCAAAGGTGGCGTCGTGAACGACAAGTGGAAGAGTTCAAGCCTGATTCAAATGAAAGCCAAGCCGGTTTGGCGCACGAACAATCTGCACTTGGACTGCCAGCTGCATTGGAATGGACAATGGGTATTGAAGTTGAATGCAAGACAAGTCCCGTGGCTGAATCCCAGGAGTGCGTCGTTGACCGTCTTGCATCCATCCGTGGGCGGCTTCGCCGTGGATCAGGCTCCTCGAGTGCAATCGAAAGACCGTCGGCCAATCACCATCGCTGCCGGTGAGTCGGCCCGGGGTAATATCAATCTCTCGAAAGAATTTCCCCATATAAAAACGGCAATGGGGCTGGGTATGGACCTGGCCGTCTTGTGGCACGTCAACCTCAAGACCGGATCGAACCAGGCACGTCATCAGTCTTTCGGTTGGACTGAGTTGCCCGCCAAAAACCTGCTGGAAAGCTTGGAGTAGTCGTGACGAGGGGCACGCTGATTCCACACGGAACGTGAGAAACAGTCAGGCAATCAGATTTGTTCGGATGGTTGTCGTCGCGGCTGTCTCGGTTATCGGCATGCTTGTCTGGCTCAAATGGGTTGAAGACCGAACCGACAGAGAGCGAGAGCGGATCGACGAAGAGGAAAGTGCGCTGCAAGCGATTGGATTGCGCCGGGTCTCGAATTCATTCGCCTTGAACGACATTTCGTTTTCAGACCCACGAGTGTTCGGCTTCGCGAGTGCTTCGGACTTCGAGGTGTTCCGTGACAAATTGAGGGTCGTCGGTGGGATCAACTCCGAATCTTTGATCAGCGTACGGAAAGATGACGCAGAAGACGTCCGCGTTTCATCAATATGCACCAACCTCACGTTCCATCTGCGCCAGGTCCGTTTTCAGCGAATCGATGGCTATTGGTGGGTGACCTCTTCCAGTAGGCGGGATATCTCACAAGAATAGTGCTTCCGAAACGAAAAAGCCGATGACCCTTGCGGATCATCGGCTGGTGAACTTCTGAAAGGAAACCTCAGACCTTGCGCTTCGGCGTGTACTCAGCCTTGCTGAAGATCCCGGGGTTCGGCTTCGGGTAGCGTCCGTCCGGGTCGAGTTGCAGGGGCGACGGTCCGTCGAGCGTAAGCTTGTCGGCGTTGGGCGACATCGCGAAGTTGTTGTCCTTGTAGTCGTCCCACGTGATTTTCTTGCCGGTATGGGCGGCGAAGCGGCCCATGGAGGTGACCATCGAGGCGCGGACGCCGCGGTCGACTTCATTGTAAGGCTCGTTGTTGCGGATGGCGTTGATGAGATCTTCCCATTCCAAATCGTAGGGATTGGCTTCCGGCTGCGGATAGGCCCAGGTGACATTCGTGGCCCGGGTGTTCTTGCTCACGTGCTGATCCTTGAAGATGCGGACCTTGCCGGGAGTGTGAGAGGCCATAGAAACGATGCCCGAGCCCTTGGTGCCGTGGACATAACTGGCGAAGTCGTTCGTGCAGCCCATCGTGTTGCGACCGTCGAAGAAGAGCTTGGTGCCGTCCGGATAGGTGTATTCGACGGAGTAACTGTCGAAGTTCTGGTCGGCCCATTCCTTGCCGTCCTTGATGTCGGTCTTGTAGTGGCGACCACCGGTGGCGTGCACCTCGACCGGCCAATCGTTCTTCATCCAGGAGGTCTCGTCGATCTGGTGGATGTTGTAATCGCTGAAGGCACCGCCGCTGAGCCAGAGGAAGCTGTGGAAGCGCTTGATCTGGTAGAGCGTCTCCGACATGTCCTTGTATTCGGTCTCCTGCTGATACTTGGTGCTGAAGGAGGCGATCTTACCGGCCATGCGGTAGGCACGCATCATGAGGATGTCACCGATCTGACCGTCCTGAATGCGGTTCCAGAGTTCGCGACGACCGCGGCAGTGGCGGACCATGAGGCCGACCCCGACCTTGAGATTCTTCTTCTTGGCTTCTTTGTTCAGTTCAAGGATTTCGCGACCAGACGGGGCATCAGCACAGACCGGCTTTTCCATGAACACGTTGACGCCACGCTCGATGGCGTACTTGTAGTGCACGCGACGAAATGCGCAGGGCGTCGTGAAGATGGCAACACCACCTTTGCCGACGGAATCGATGACGTTCTTGTAGCCGTCGAAGCTCACGAAGCGACGTTCGGGCGGAACGTCCATCTTGTCCTTGAAACGGCGCTCGAGGGTCTTGTAGCGATTGTCGATGTGGCCTTGAAAGACATCAGCCATACCGACGAGTTTGATCGGACCAAAGGCGGCAGAAAGGGAAAGCGCGTTTTTAACGGCACCGGTACCACGGCCACCGCAACCGATGAGGCCGATCTTCACCGTGTCATCACTGGCAGCATGAACCTGAGGCAGGGTGACGCCGGTCAAGGCGCCGGCAGCGGTAATTCCACCGGTCGTTTTGAGAAAATCGCGCCGATTATTGTTCTTTGGAGAGACTTGGGAGTCGTTCATTGGCGGTATATATTTCGTGAATCCGACGGGCTGTCAACGACCGAGATTCACCGCCTTTCAAAGCCCACGAACTAATTGACCCGCGTGAACGTGAACGTCCCCAAGGCCGGCACCGGACCGCTGACGGCAAAGGGAAATCCGGTAATCTCGGAGATGGGTTGGGCCGGCACGGTGTTGGCGTTGAATGACGAATAGGTCAGGCCGCTATCGGTGCCGGAATCGTAAGGTTGGAGCGGGACTACGACCTGGTCGATCCACTGACCGTTGGCACATAGATCGAGATCGTGAACCCCGACGAACCAATCCGGACTGGGCGCGATCATGGACACCAGCGACACGAGTGAATGATCCCGGCTGATATCGAAGGTCATGCCAACGGAACCGGGTGAACCGGTCCCTCCACCCGACAGTACGTGTTGAGCAGTGCCCGCGGCGATCGCCTGTTGCCCTTCCGTCATCAGGGTGAACTTGCTGCCGGTCTCAGCCATGGATTCGATTCCCGGCGTGGCGCCCGCGCCCGGTGCCCACATGCTGAACTGCGAATTGTGGGTGGCGCCGATCAGCCCCGAGAAATGCGCCCCGCTCGGGAATTGCGCAGGATGCGTCGCGCTGCTCCAGGTGGCACTAAACCCGACGCTGTATCGGGCGTTGGTGACGGTGGGTTGGCCTTCTGCGAACACGCGGAAGAAGGCATTCGAGCTGTTGACGATGGAGAAGCGATTGGTGCCATTCACTGCCGCACCAACATCCTCCCAGTTGCCGGATCCCAACTCGGGCCGCCATTGGATCCGATACGGCCCGTTCCCGCCTGTCCACTGCAGTTCCGTCTGGTTCGCGTTGATGACGATCCGCGTGATCGACAGCGGGTTCGGTTCGTCCGCTTCCAGTGGCAGCAGCGCTGCAACCAGCAAGGCCGGAGATATGATGCGGATGATTCTCAAACCTCACCCAAGAGGAACGAAGTGGGATTGTTATTCCAAGCTACATCACTGGACTTCCTCGACCTTGATTTCGTCGATGTAGCCCTTGCCCTGCCCGTTGATTTTCCAGATCCAGAAGAGCATTTCGACGGAGCCGGCGGGAGGATCGACTTCAAAGACGATTTCCTGCCAAGCCGAGGCTGTCACCTGCCGTTCGGCGACGGGTGCTGGAAGTTGGTTGCCCGCAACGTCTTGGAATGTGGCTCCAAAACCCATCCAACCGGCGCCGCTGTCAACATACGCCCAGGCCCGGAGGCGGTAGTTCTTGTCGGCACTGATCGCGATCGATTGGGACTGACCGCCACCGGCATTCGGGATTTCCAAGGCGCGCGTGCCCGCCTGGGTGTTGCCGGTGATGATGGCAGTCGTCTGGGCGCCGAGACCGGATTCGTTCCAATCGGCTTTCAGGTTCTCAAAGCCGCCGTTCTTGATGAGGTTGCTGCTGGGCGGAGGAGGTGGGGGTGGCGGAGCCGAGTCGCCCTTGATCTGGAAGTCATCGAATTCACCGCTGCCAGCACCGGCAACGAAAGCAGGCAGCTCTCCAAAGCCTGATGTTGCGCCCCACGTCCTGTAGACTCTTCCGCCGCTTCTTCTGCCATCAACTCCAGAACATCCTCCCGAAACACCAACCGATCACGCGCCATCTTGCGCCGATACGCCAAAGCTTCAAACCGGGCCACGACACAGGCCCATTTGATGAACTCCGTACCGGGATCAAATTGGTCAAACTTCCGCCAAATCGCGATCGCCGTTCGTTGCACCACCTCGTCCACATCCCCCCAACTCGGCAGAAAGGAACCGATAAATCGCCTTAATGCCGCCTCATGCCGGGCAAAGTGCCGCACGTAATCCTCGTAGCGCGCGTCGTCGTTGGATGATGAATCTGACATGGTTCTTTTCCATACTACTGCCGAACGGCCGTAAAACTAACGCTCCGGAACAGTTTCACGGAGCAATCGTATAACGATGCGCGACTTGGCGATTCTGGAATTCGTTCGCGATCTTGCCAGGAAGAATCGACCAAACATATTCTGACCGGACTTCGTCCGGACTGACGGTCACGCGAATGTGGCCGGAGGAGCCAAAAGTCGCTCCCTCGTAGCCATACTCGGCAGCGGTGCGGGTGTTGTTAAAGCGGCGATGACCCGGCTGCGGGACTTCCTGGTAGATGACGCCGTCGAGTTCTTCCTTCACGTAGAGGTGATCGTGGCCGTGGTAGACGATGTTCACGCCGTGTTTCACGCAAAGGTCGTGGATGGGTAATTCCCAGCCGGGGCGTTCGCGTTTCCATTCATTTGCGCCATCGATGTTGTGGCCACCCCACTCGTAGAGATGGGCGATATTCTTGGCCCCGCGCGTCTCGTTGTTCAGCCCGCCGACGAGGTAGTGGAGGAAGATGAACTTGTACTTGGACGTGCTGGTTTCGAGGGTGTGCCTGAGCCAACGATATTGGCGTTCGCCGAGGGTCTTGTTCCATTGGCCGCCACGTCGGTTGATTGTGTACCAGAACGGATCAAGGCAGATGAAATGCGCGTCGCCCCATTGCCAGGCGTAGTAGTCCTCGAGTTGACCGAGCTTCGGATGGCGGTCGGTGTTGCCGGTGTAGAATAGGTTTGGGGAGGGATTCGGGATGTGTTGCTTGCGCATCGCGGCGGACCATTCGGCCATCTCGGGTCGGTAGCCAAATTCGCCATCGTGGTTGCCGAGGACGAAGTAGAGGGCGGTAGTGTCGCTGAGCAGGCCGAAGTAGTAGCGTTGGGCGAGGTATTGCGGGGCGGTTTCCTGGTAGGTATTGCGTTTGTCGACCATGAAGGTGTCGCCGAGGGCAATGTGGAAGTCGCTGCCGTCGGCGACCACGTTGCGGAGCGTATTGGCGTAGAGTTCCGGGACGATGCCAAAGTCGAGATGGGAATCGGCCTGGACGGTGAAGACGAATTTGTTGCCGGGAGTGCGGGCGGTTTGGAAGGTCTTTCCCTTGCCTGCCACGAAAGTGCTGGAGCGTCCCCGGCGGGTATCTATCTGGTAGTGATAGCGGGTGTTCGGTTGCAGGTTTCCGATCACCAGATCGCGTGTTTTTCCCGGTTCAATTTCACTGACGGCGAGTCTATTGGTCCGGGTGTCCGGTACGGTTCCGTAGCTCACTTCGAAATCAAGATGCTTGTGAGCCAACAGGCTGAGGGTGACCTCCGTGTCGGTCGGGCGCCCGATGATAACGTTGTATTCGTGCTCGGGAACTTCGGTGCGAAAGGCCAGCGTGGGCATGCGATAGCCTGGCTGGTTTCCTCCGCCACCCATTTGCCCCCCGCCTCGCTGGCCTTGTCCGCCGCCGATTGCGAGTTCGTCCTGACTGATTCTTCCGTCCCGATTCCGATCCAAGGCCATGAGTGTCTTGGTGGCGTTGTCGATCTCGGCCTTCGACAGGACGCCATCGCGATTGGTATCGAGAATCTTTTCGACGGCACCTCGGCCTCCGCCCCCCCGATTGCCTCCGCGTTGTCCCTGTCTGGCGGATTGGGCAAACGCCAGGGTCGCGATGAGGGCAAAGCTGAGAAGCAGACAGTTCTTTTTCATGGTCGATTACGGTTGCGGTCGTTTCCCCCGCGAGTGCCACGGCGGATTTCGTCTTCGGTGAGCTTACCGTCACGATCGCGGTCGAACTTCATCAGGACCGCCGCAGCGTTGCGCATCTCCGCGGGGGTGACCTTGCCGTCCTGATCGACATCGAGCGCCGTGAGGATCCCGCTGGGTCTCCCACCACCTCCGCGGGGAGCTTGTCCGGCGCCGGCGGGTCGACTGTCATCGATCCGTGGCATCTCGGCGTTGACGGATTTCAGGTAAGCGGTCATTTGCCGCATGAGTTCGGCGACCTTGTCCGGCATCTGTGCGGCGAGGTTATTGCGTTCACCGATGTCCGCGTTGAGGTGGTAGAGGTGCCGATCGCCCGTCTCGTAGTAGAGGATGAGTTTATGATCGCCGGAATGAATGGAGGACGCGGGGCCGAGCGGGTCTTTGTCGTAGTGCGGAAAATGAACGACAAACTCTTCGCGCGAACGACGAACTATTCCCTTGCCGGCGTTGAGAAGAACCTGCTTCAAGCTGCCGCCTTCGACGGCCTTGGGTGTCGAAGCGGTAACCCCGGCGAGTTCGGCGATCGTGGGGAACAGGTCGACTCCGGAAGTGAGCATGTCGGCGTAAGAGCCGGGTTGAATGCCGGGGCCACGGAAGATCAGCGGAACGCGAATGCCGCCTTCACTGACCGATCCTTTGCCCTTGGCCAGCGGGCCATTGCGACCGGCAGTGCCGTGGTCGGCGGTGTAAAAGAAATAGGTGTTGTCGGTGATGCCAAGTTTGTCCATTGCGTCGAGGAGCTGGCCGGTGGAAAGGTCGGCATCGAGGGCGACGGCGGCGGCTCCCAGTTGGGCGAGGTTGCGGTTGCCGACGCGTTGCTTGAGCAGCGCCATCGTCTCCGGTTTGCAATCGAGCGCACTCTTGCCGCCGTAATGGGAGATCTGCAGATAGAAAGGTTTGCCGGCCTTCACGCTGCGGGTCATGAAATCGATACCCTTGGCGACCGTGCCGTAGAACTGCTTGGGATTGGGATGCTTGGAGTTCTCCGGGCCGGAGTTGGAATTGGCTCCGTCATGGACATCGAAGCCGTGTCGCGAAGGGTTGAGCCTGCCGACGTGCCATTTGCCGAAATGGGCGGTGGTGTAACCCACGGTCTTCAGTTGCTCAGCGATCGTCGTAACCGATTCAGGCATCTCGGTGGTGGTGTCGGACATGATCACGCGCCCGCCGCTCTCGCCCGTGTTGACAAAGGTCATGCGCAGGGCGGCGGGACTGATGCCGGTGAGATAGGTTACGCGGGACGGCGTGCACCGGGGTGACGGAGCATAGAACCGGGAGAAACGAATACCCTGTTCAGCAACCTTGGCGAGATAGGGCGTCTGGAAAAGCTCGCTCTTGGAACGCGGGTTGTTGCGATCCATCTGGGAGGACAAGGCGGCCCAGCCTTGAGCTTCACCGAGGATGAAGACGAAGTTGGGTCTTGGGGCAGCTTCCGTGCTGGCGGCCAGGATTGATGCCAGCAGCAGGAACTTGTGGATTGCTTTCATATGCGGTTGATCGAACGAGATCAATTTGGCGGAACCGGATTACGGAATCCACATAACTTCAATTACAGTTCTGTAATGTGGAATCAGGCAGAGGAATGGGGGCAAAGGAATGATCATACCATCGCCTTGCAATTACATTACTGACGTAGCGGAATTCGCGAAGAATTCCGACTCCTCCTGCCATTCTGGTCGGAAGAT
Source organism: Limisphaerales bacterium (assembly GCA_049601855.1). Taxonomy (GTDB): domain Bacteria; phylum Verrucomicrobiota; class Verrucomicrobiia; order Limisphaerales; family JAYPXF01. Next base: position 8,751 of record JBMYQZ010000013.1, read on the forward strand.
TTTGCATCTTCCGCTACATGACAAATTCCTCTGCCCCCATTCCTTTGCCAGGCAATTCAATTTGGTGAATTCGACTGCCACTCCAACCCTTTGGCGCGTTTACCGGGAGCGTTTCGGTCGACCACCCTCGCCACCTCCGGGCCGATTGGCGCGGCGGATTTCTTCGAGGGTGACTTTGCCGTCACGGTTGGTGTCGAACTTCAACAAGACGGTGGCAGCGTTCTGCATTTCCCGCGGGGTGAGCTTGCCGTCCTTGTCGGTATCCAGGGCGGTGAGGATGGGGTTCGGGCGGTTGCCGCCTCCGCCTCCACGTTGCCCGCCTTTGCCGCCACCGGCTCCCTGTGGGCGGTCGCCCCGGCGGGCTTCGCCACTAGGCGCGGGTTGGGACATGTCGACGGCTGGAACCTGGGCTCCGATGAGTTTGAGATGCGCGGACATGCGTCGGTCGAGTTCGGCCACCTTGGCGGGCATCTGTTTGGACAGGTCGTTCCGCTCACCGATGTCGGTTCGCAGGTTGTAGAGATAGCGGTTCCCGGATTCGTAGGAGCGGATCAGCTTGAAGTCGCCGTCGTAGATCGCGGTGCAGGGTCCGTTCGGATCGCCGTCATAATGGGGAAAGTGGGCGACGAATTCCTCGCCGGGTCGTTCAACTGAGCCCTTGCCGGCGTGACGCAGGATGGAGGCGAAGCTGCCGCCCTCAACACCGGCGGGCAGTGGTGATTTCACGCCCGCAAGTTCGGCGATCGTCGGAAAGAGATCCATGCCGTGCGTCAGCGTATTCGCAAAGGTGCCGGCTTGAATACCGGGTCCGCGAAATATCATCGGCACGCGCAGGCCACCTTCCTTCACCGAACCCTTACCATAGGAAAGCAGCCCGTTTCTCCCGGGCGTGCCGTGATCGGTGGTGTAGTAGACATAGGTGCTGCCTTTGATCCCAAGTTGGTCGATCGCGTCGAGGACTCGGCCCACGTTGATGTCCACATCGAGCGCGACCGCTGCTGCGCCGATGAAGCGGTCGTCACGACGTCCCACGCGTTGACGCATGGCTTCCATGGTCTCGGGTTTGGCGTTGAGCGCGCTGCGGCCCGGGTATTGGGAGATCTGCAGGAAGAACGGTTTGCCGGCCCGCGTCTGTCGGGTCATGAAATCAATGGCACGGGTAGCAGTGCCGTAGGCTTCCTGCGGATTGGGATTGGAGTTTCGTCCGGGACCGTTGTTGGCGGTCGGGCCGTCGTTCTCATCGAAGCCGTGTTGGGAGGGACTGGCCCTGCCAACGTGCCATTTGCCGAAGTGGGCGGTGGCATAACCGACGGTCTTCAAATGTTCCGCAATGGTGATTTCGGACAAAGGCAGTTCCGTTGAGGTTCGGGGCAGGTTCACGCGACCGGTCAAGGGACTCGAGTTGATGTAGGTCATGTGCAGCTGACCGGGACTCTTGCCGGTGAAGTACGCGGCGCGCGAAGGCGTACAGCGCGGTGACGGTGCGTAGAAACGCGAGAAGCGCATGCCCTCCTCGGCCAGGCGGGCAAGATTGGGCGTGTAAAAGAAATCACTCTTTGAACGCGGTTCGTTGGCGTCCATCTCGATGGAAAGGCTGGTCCAACCCTGCCCCTCGCCTTGGATGAAGACGAAGTTCGGTCGAGTGGCGGCGTGGGTGAGTGCAGCGAAAGATAGCAGCGCAAGAACTAAGGTTGGGAATTTCATGGCAAATCCGATGTGAGGCGTGGTGGATCTTCACTTGGAGGGAAATGCTCCGTCATTTCCCAATCATTGGGGAGCGACGGAGCGCTCCCCTCCAAGACTTAACGGGGGCGCTTCTGACCTTTCTTACCACCTTTGCCACCGCCGCCGCCTCCGCGTGTGCTGGCTTCTTCGTTGGTGACGATGTTGTTCTGGTCGCGATCGGCCTTGGTGAACATGCGGAGGGCGAAAGCGTTTACCTCATCGCGGGAGATGACCTGATCCCCGTCGCGGTCGAACTCGGCGGCGTGCTGCTTCACGAAGCCACCCATGGCGCTGCGGGCTCCGCTGCGGCCATTGTATTCGTCGGCGGTGAGTTTGCCATCCCGGTTACGATCGTAGCCGGCGAAGGTCTTGGCGGCTTCGGCCAGCATCTCTGCTTTGGAGACATTGCCGTCGCGATCGGTGTCGAGTTCGGTGAGGTGGGCGGCGATCCAAGGTTTGCGATCTTCGCCGCTTTCCTGACCTTTGGGGGTAGGACGATTGTTGTCGCTCCGCGGACGCTTGCCCGATGGTTGGTCACGTTTGCCACCAAGGAAGAAGTCGAGCAGCTCGTCTTCGCTCATTTCACGGTTTTGGGGTCGACGATTGTCACTGGGCCGCGGGCGACGTTCGCCGCCTCCGCCACCACCTTGTCGACGTTGGCGTGGTGTGTAGTTCTCGGTGGTATTACGTCCACTGGTGTCGATGAAGGTGAAGGTGGCGGTACGATCCGCGGCGACTTTGTAGTTCACGTAGCCCGTGCGACCCGAGACGTCGTACTTGAGGCTGTAGCCATTCTGCAGGTTGCCCGTGAAGCCGGTGATCTTGGCTCCGCGCAACGGTCGGGTGTACGGACGGACGCCGGAGGCGCGGGGTTGCGGGCTGACTTGTCCGCCGGAGTTCTGAACTTCACCGTGGAAGCCGCCGTTAAGGTAGGGGTACGTCTTGGTGGCGTGGTAGTGATAGCCGGTGCCGTGATCGTGGCCGTTGAAGCGGTCGAGGTTGCGGGCGGTGGCGCCGTTGGCTTCGGTGTAACCGTAGATGGCGTAACCATCCAAGGCCCAGGCGACGGGTTTGCCGCGTCCGACCTGGTTTTGCAGATGCACGGGGGCGATGTGGTAATGGTAATCATCGGCGCGACCACAGTGGCCACCCCATTGGTCGAGTTCGCCGGCGGTGAAGGTGTCAGTGACGCCGTTGTTCTTGATCGGGTTGAAGATCGGGACGCCGTTGACGGCCAGGGCAATGGCGCCGCGGAAGAAGTTGTTCTTGGCAGACAAGGGATTGCGCGCGGGAACCGGATTGAGCGGGATCTGCCAGGCGTTGTTGCCGGTGTAGGGTTGCGGGATGGGGACCTGCTGCTGCCACGCGGTGATGCCGACCATCATGTTGTGATCGGGGATGGAATCAGATTCGATGTAGAAGTAACGGCCGTCGGAGCGGGTCTTCACCTTTGGGAAAGCGCCGAAGGCGGATTGCATGAGACGGGCGCTGGCGGATGGCAAGGGCGTGGAACCGACGGCTGCGACACGGGCCACGGGCACGGTGTTCAAGGCCGTGAGTTTGCCATCCTTTTTGCCGAGCACGAGCCGGTTGCCGGTGATGGTGGCGAATTCGATCTTGGGCACAGCAACGTGCGGAATTGCGTCGTGATGATCGATGGTGTGAGCTGCGAGGTTGCCGGCCAGTGCGAGCGAAGCGGCGGTGAGGAGGTTTGTTGGTTTCATGATTCAGCGGCCGGTGTAGAAGGTTGCTTTGGGGCCGTCGACTTTGAAACGGAAGACGACTGTGTTGTCGAGTTTGAGGTCGTCGGACCAGATGAATTTCGCGCCTTTGAAGTCAGCCTGGTAGAAGGGTTCCTTCGGGCCGATTTCGTCTTCGGTGTATTCCTTGGCCTTGGACCAACCACTATCGTCGAAGTTGGTGGCATACCAGTCTTTCGGGATGGGGGTGTGTTTGACGCGCGGGTTGTTGACGTCGCCGTTGATCGGGCCGTGGAAGAAGTTCTTCGCCTTCCACGCGCTGCTGGTGACGATCTTATCGCCGATCTTGAGAATGAATCCACCGTCGCCGATGTTGTTGACGTATTCCGTGCCTTTCTGCGGATGGGCGTTATCCTTGGCCATCACGGCGATGGTCATCGGGTATTCGGGGAGGATGTCCACGGAGATGACGTTGTGCGGAATGAACTCGATGGAGTCGACGGCGACGAGCTTGCCGTTGATGTAGAGCGTGAAGGTGTTGTCCGCGTAGACGTTGGCGCGCAGCGTGTCGCTGATGCGGGGCTTGGGCTTGCCATCGGGGGTGCCGCCGCCTCGTTTTCCTCCCTTACGTCCACCCTTGCCTTTGCCGCCCTTTCGCGGCGGGCGGGCTTGGGCGAACGGCACGGGCTTGGAAGTCGAATTCGCGATGCTGTTGTCGTAGCGGAACTCGTGAGAGTTTCGTCCATTGCCGGATTTCGAAGACGAAATTCTTACGAATTCCGCTACTTCGCTGTTGTGGATCCCCGGGGCCGCGGGCTTGGGTTCGCCGGCTACGCTGCAGGTGTCCACGCCGATGCCGATCGCGGTGATCAGCATCGACGCACCCATCAGGGCAAGTACAGGGCGCGGGGACGATTTCTTGATTTCTTCGTTCATGGTTGGGTCGGGTATATCAGTTCTGCGGTTTGCCCTTACGCTGCTTGTCGCCCTTGTTGCCTTTGCCTTCCTTGTTTCTTCCACCTTGGCCTCCCTTTCCACCCTTGCCGCCGCGGGCAGTCGCCAGCTCGTCTTGGGTCAGGTTCCCGTCGCCGTTCTTGTCGAGCTTGGCGAGGGCGGCGGCGGCGTTCTGGAGTTCCTGGGCGGACAAGGCACCGTCGCGATCGGCGTCAAGGACGGCGAAGAGCGCATCGCGTCCACCTCCACCACCGCCTTTGCCTTGTCGATCGCCTTTGTTTTGCTTGTCGCCGCGCTGCGTGCGTTGGGCGTCTTTGTCGGCGGCTGAGGCAGCAAAGGTGCCGAGGGTGAGGGTGGAGACGATGAGCAGGGTCGTAGCGAGTGTTTTCATATTGAGTTCAGGTTAATTATGGATTGTTACTGGAGAACGTTGGAAATCATTACAAAACTTTAATGTGGATTATTTTCGTTTGGCGGCCTGGCGGCTGGTCAGAAGGGTCTTTCGTTGTTCGTCGGTGAGTGTCTTGGAGAGCGATTGAAAGGCCTTGGCCTGCGAATAGGCAATGCGTCCGGAGTAGCCACCGAGATCGGAGGCGACTCGTTCGATGGTCCTCATGTCCGCCGTCAGCCGGGCCTTCTTCATGGCCAGAAGGGTTTGCTCCAGCCAGCCGCGGCGTTCTTCGTAGGCGGAGCGATAAGCGGCTTGCGACACGGCGGCCGAGGTGAGAATTCGGACCTGACTGGTGGTCAGTTGCGAGAGGATGCCGTAGCCGGCTTCTTCCTTGTTGCCACCACCCCCACCGCTTTTGACTGCGAGATAGCCGGCGTTCTTGGAGCCTTTGCCACCGCCATTCTTGCCGCCCTTTTTTCCACCCGACTCCGGATCGACCGGTTGCCGGGCAACGGTCAACCAAGCCAAGGCCTTGGAAGCGAGTACGGCCATTTCCCGTTGATCGTCGCGCGGCAGAGAAGACAAGTAACTTTGCGCGGCGTCGCGTTCCTCGGCGGTAACACTCGCGGGATAATTGTTCACGTAGGCGGAGCGGATATTCTGCATGCGCTGCAACTCGGGGCCGTCCAGGGCGATCTGCATCTGGGCAAGCAGTTCCGCCTGCATCATGCCGATGTTCACCTCCAACTTTCCGAGTTCGCGAGCGATGGGCATCACCTTGGACAGGGATGTCGGCTCGTCGGTGCGAAGTCCGTCGAGCATGCTCATTAACTCAGCTTGCTTCGCCTGGAACTGCTGCATCAAAGGACGCTGGTGATCGAGAATGGCACGGAGCTTTTCGCGTTGCTGATCGTTGAAGACCGCCAAGGTGTCCACGCCCGAATCGTTGTTCTGCTTGGTGGTCTTGTCACCGCCACCGCCGGCTTTGAGATTGGCCGTGCCAAAGAACGGGGCGACGGAAGGAGATGCATTGCCGGAACTGCCTTGGATCCACGCCAACGCGGTGGACGCCAGCGTGCCGATATCGCGAGCCGAAATCTTGGCGGGTTTCGAGCGGGATTTCTGACCGCCTCGGCCGCCGCCGTTTCCCTTGTCCGGTTTCTCGCCCTTGCGTTCCTTGTTTTCGCCATCCTTGGGTTGATCCGGTTTCGGTTTCTCCTTCTTCTTGGCATCCGAATTGTTTCCCTGGCCGCCGCCGCGGGGTTTTTTGTCTTTCTTGACCTTGTTTCCCTTGTTGCCCCCCCCGCCGCCGGGTTGCTTGATCTTGTTGCCGCCGCCGCCCTTCTTTCCCTGCCCGCCAGGGACGGCCCCGGAAACCGAATCAACCAAGGGACCGGCCAGCAAGCCAACGACAAGGCAGACCATGGCCAACGAGTTAAGGGAGATCATGCCGCTTCGAAGGCGGCCGGCGAATGGCTGATTCATGGGAACAGTGAATTAAACGAACATGACAGGATCTGATCTTTTCGATTACAAAACTGTAATACAAACCGTCTCGACGAACGGACGCCTAAGTTTCCCCGAGCCGTTCGCTCGAAGCGGTCAATTCCTTTAGTTTGTCCAGATAGGCAATGATGAATTGGCGGGCTTTTCTGTGATCGTATTGCGGACAGCGTTCGTAGTGACCAAACAATCCGCCAGATCGATAGTTCAATAAACCAAGATCGAAATCCTGCGTATCTTCGATGATTGTGTTCGGGTAGATCCGGAGCAAATCATCACGGTTCATGACACCATTGCCTCCATCGAAGTAGCTACCATCAGGCAGACGCACTGCCACATGTAGGCTGACGTTGCCGGACGCGGTCAGAACGTAGGACAACGTTGCAGGTTCGGCAAAACGCCGATTCCACGCCATTGCAAATTCAAGCGCGAATGGCGCACAAGGTCCCTGATTGATCCGCGGAACGTTGCGCCGAAAACCAAACTCGGTATTGAGCGACTCGCACAACCCGTTCAGCACAGCGTCCCGGGGTACCAATGTTGGTTGCCCGTTTGCGACCACCTGCCCACGGAGCGGGTGAATAGTGATAATAGAAGCAACCAGCAAGGCACCGATGACACCGCCCATCACGACCATCCAACAGCAAGTGTCTCGGGAACGGATAGTAGTATCCGAAGCGGTGGCAACGGGCCTCGGCATCACGTCAATCCTCCATCAATCTCAGTCGACGAGAGGGGAGCTGATACATCATGCAGTGCAGGTTCCCGCCCAATCGAACCACCGATTGCACCGGCACGACGTTGAATCCATGACTTTCTAGAATCTGACGGTTGATCAGGTTCATGCCGCGCAGGTTTCTCACATCCACGGCATCCGGACTGCCGCCCGGGTGATGGTAAACCGGAAGCATTACAGATGGTCGACCGTCACGTTGATCGCGGTAAGCCATGGCGTTCACATAGCTCTGTCGGTTCACGTGGTGCCAGACAGACGTCTTCAAGCGAACGATATCAAAGCCGTGTTCCGTCAATATGTTTTCGGTCAACAGGCGGTTGCTATTGCCACCATCACGATACAAAAGATCGAACATGTCCGGACGTCTTGACTGGAATTGCGCCAACACATCCGCTGCGCCTTTGGTGAGTTCCATAGTCTGCGTTGTTTCAACGCATGCCCCCGTATCCGCCTGCCACACAACCTTGCGAGTCCTGCCGGTATAGGCCGATCCGAACACCGCGCGGAGCTGCAACTCACCGACGGCATTGGAGACCATGGCCTGACGGCATTCTCGCACCAGAGACTCTTCATCCTCCGACAACTCTGGAAACTCTTCGACTACGGCCAAGCCATCACGGAGGAACAACACGCTCTGGTCGATATGCAGTGACCTGTCGCCGACCGGCAGCGTGACCATTTCGTCCGCCTGAAATGTTTGCAGGTACGACTCCTGCAGAAACTGAAGGGGATTTCGTACTCCCAGACGGCTCAAATGTCCGAACGCCAGATCGCGCTCCTTCGGACCGATGAACACAAATCTCTTGCCGTTGCGGTTTCGGGCCATCTGGACATTTCCTCCCTCCAACGGCAAATAGTGTCGCACCGTTTTCAAGCCCATTTGATGCAGTACCGGAGCGATCTCCTTGCCGTTCCAGCCTAGAAGAAAGGTGTCGTCTGATCCCTCGCCAAGATCCTGGACCCAACAGTGCTGCGGACCGTACAGTATCGTCCCGATAATTGGCCGATTGGAAATCTTGCGCCTCAGTTCCAATTCACCGGCAATCGGCGACGCCCCAGTAGATGGCAGCATTAGAAACACCCGTGAGTAGCCCGGCAAGGCGTCAATGATCCGCCCCACGGCTTCCGTCCATTGGCGGTCATTTGCGTAGTGAATTGCCAACAACACCGATTCCATGCCCCGGTCATATTCCGGTTGGAACGGAAGACTGAATTGCCCGGATAGCACCGCTGAGAAACTCAAGCGCCGATGACTGGGGACCCCAGTTTGTTGGCCATTGAAGGGCTCCGACAATGAGCGGACATCATCCGATTCCGAATCAACCAAATAGACCAACAGCTGGCACAACAGCATGGAGAAGGCGACGACGAGCACTCCCTTTATGATGCGCGCCTTCACGACGGCCACCTCACATCCGGCGGTTGCAGCCGGGACCTGTCTGGCGGTGAATATGGAGATTTCACCCAAGAACCGGAGTTCACCCAGCCGGTGAGATAGAACGGCTCGATCGATCCTTGGCCGGTCGGTCCTCTTTCCGTTGGTGCAGTTGTTCCCATTAATTCATACGGTGATGAGTCAGCTCGAGCGCGGGAGCGCGAGACGATCAAGGAAGCGACCGACCAGTTCCCTCATCCGGTCGGGATCGTAGGCCGGACTTCTCGGGAATCTTCGATCTGCACCTCCAAAGTATCGTTCGAGCAGGTCGAACTGGCGGGTTTCGAACACCTGATCACCGTCCGCCAAGGTGTAGACCATCGGCAGCGAGAGTATGCCGTGGCCGCCGTCAAACGCATGACCGTCGGGGAGGAGAATCAGGACATGGTAGGGTCGAGAACGCCCTTGGCTCACCAGCAACAGGGACGGTTTGTTCTCAAAGCGGGAATTCCATTCCTGGCAGAAGATGCTGGCGAAATTTGCGCACGGCCCCTGATTGATCGTGGGTCCCCCATTCAGGTATCCAAGTTCGGCATTGATGGCATCCCGCAGCTCGTTCAGTACAGCATGCGAATCTGGAGACTGTTGATCGGACGACATCGCGACGAGCCCGCTTCCTGGCGTTTCCGAAAATCGCGGGTAACCGATGATGAGCGCTACCGCTAGTGTGAGGGAGGTGACGATGCTGATGTTGAACGGCCATTGCTTTTCGACGTCTTGCCTTGACTGCCTTCCCTCGTCGTGCGCCCATTCGTCCATATCTCGGTTCTATGAGTCGAGGTCACGGGTACACGCCTCTGGCGTGCCCGGAACTCCGGTCGGCAAGCCGTTTCGTTACCAGCGGGTGGCTTGCCGGCCCTTTTTCAACTCTTCAATTCGTTTATTTCATTAACTTCTGGTTGGTCCGATGCACCTCGATTGTGCACTCAATGAACTTCATGCAGCGGCTGTTCACTGATGGCATCGACCCGGCCCCGTATTTCCGCGTCCTTGATGATGGCAAAGCCGGCTTCCTTGCTCAGCTGTTCCAGGACCGAGTCCAGCGGTGTGTCCTTGAAGTTCAATCGAATGTTTGCCGGCTCAACGGCTGGAGGCCCGGATTGCGCGCTCGCTCCAACTACGCCGATCAAAAGGGCAACAATGATGACTGCGGTCTGGTCTGAATTCATATTGCCTTTGAAGTTGTGAACGGCACGGCGCGTAAAGCGCCGTGCCGTGTTTCCTTCTCCAGAGGATATTCCTCAGTCGAGGAGTCGGCTCATGACCAGGATCACTTCCTGGCGGGTGGTGACGACCTCGCGCAGGGCGGCCCGGGCTTCGGCCAGTTTGGCTGAATTGGCTTCACGTTCGGCCCGATAGATCTTCAGTAATCCGGCGAGTCGGCTGCTCGATGCGTTGCTCTCCAAGGCGGCCCGCAGTTTGCCTTGTGGGGAATTGGGATCGATGTTCCCGCCTCGGTCGCCTCCGCGGCCACCTTGCCCACGATCCCGACCACCACGCTCACCCTGCGGCCGTTCACGGTCGCCTTGGGTGCGATCACGATCAGCTTGCGGACGGTCACGCTCACCTTGGGCTCGATCACGATTGTTGTCCTGTCCCCGGTCACGGCCATCACGATTATTGCGATCACGATCGCCTTGACCGCGCCCGCGGCCACCACCACCGCGTCCCTGAAAGCCACCACGCCCGCCGCCGCCTGCGCCGCGAATCTCGAGCACCTTGGCCAGTCGTTCGCTGATGATCGACCATTCGTCGGCGTCCTTGACCGCGAGCTGTTCCCGCAGTCGGTCAAGCTGTCGCTTGGTTTCGTCACGATTGGCATCCTGGGCTTCCGCCGAGGCACACAGGCCAAACGCGGATGCCGCGACGGCCACAACTAGGAGTTTCTTGATGATGTTCATTCTGTTTCTATCTGTTTTTTTCTGTGGTCGGGGTGATTTAAAAATCGAGGCTCAGGTATCGGTCCTTCGCGCCAAGTATTTAGCCTTCAGCTCTTTGATTCGAGCGGCCCGCTTTCCCTGAATCACTCGCAATGCCTGGGTCGGTTCGGCGAGGGCGGCCTCCACGCGTTCATCTATGCGCATCTGTTCTTCCTCCGTGCGCCTGCCGTCATCCGGTGGCTGGAGATCCTTTTCATGGAGCTTCACGATCGGCTCCAGCAATGCCGCCTGACGCTCGATCTGGCGATCCAACTCACGAACGTCCGCCGGCAGGTTCTCCCAGAATTCCAAACCGACAGAAGGGCCACCGGCTTCGACCGCAACCCGGTCCATCACCCGCTGGCCGACTGATGACAACAGGTTGCCGGCGAGGCAGATGACCAGGCCGACAATGACCCAGAGTTCCATGCGCCCATCGGGCCGTGGATTTCGTGACTGATTGCTGTTCATGCAACCAATCTTGGCTTCGGTTGATTACCCGTTAATGACGTCAAAATTACAAAACTGTAATGTGGTTGCCGCTGGACTTGGCCGCACTCACGAGGCATTGAATTGCCGGTGAAAGTATTGCTGGTCGAAGACGAGGCGAAGATTGCGGCCTTTGCGAAGAAGGGTCTCACAGAGGCCGGCTTTACGGTGGATCATGCGTCTAATGGTGACGACGGCCTAGAGCTCGCAATCACCCGCGAATACGATGCCCTCATCCTCGACATCATGCTGCCGGGCCGCGATGGCCTGAGTATCCTGAATCAGCTGCGGGAGCATAAATACACCGTTCCGGTTATTCTGCTGACCGCCCGCAGCGCCTTGGACGAGCGATTGGATGGATTGAATCGCGGCGCCGACGATTACCTGACGAAGCCGTTCTATATCGAAGAGTTGATCGCCCGCCTGCATGCGCTGATTCGGCGGGCTTCCGGGCAGGAACAGAGCGTCCTTTCGGCTGGTCACGTTTCGGTGAATCTTATCGATCGCGAAGTAAAGGTCGACGGCGATCCGGTCGAGCTTACCGCCCGCGAGTATTCGCTGCTGACCTATCTGATGCGTTCCCCCGGCCGGGTCCTGACTCGCACGCAAATCTGTGAACACGTGTGGGACTACCACTTTGATCCCGGCACGAATCTCGTCGATGTCTGCGTGCAACGCCTGCGCAAGAAGATCTCCATTGCCGGTCAGGACCCCTTGATCGAGACTGTGCGCGGGGTTGGTTACAAGCTGAAGAAGGACGCATGAATTCATTTCGAATCCGCATCGCGCTGCTGTCCGGTTTGATCTCCGGAGCCCTGTTGCTTGGTGCCAGCTGGATTCTTTGGGAGCAGACGTACGAGACCGGTCTCGATCAGGTCGATCGCGAATTGCGCAACCTGGGGCAATCCAACCTGGAACGTCGTCACGGACACAACCGCTACGTGCAGCTCGATCAGGCGCTGAACTTCATTGCCGCCACCAACTCTGAATACGTCCTCCACTTTGACAGCGAGATTGGCCGGGCCAATCACACCTCAACCAACTGGCCCGCAACACTCGCGATCAGTTCCTTTGCTGAACTTACGAATTACCCGCCAGGCGTCGTGGTGGATAAGGCGGATTTCCGGGATTTCAGGACCGCGCGTGGGAAGCACGAAGACAAGAAACGGGCCGTGCTGCCGTTGAAGATTCCGCACTACGAAACACGCACGATCGCGGGGCGCACCTGGCGGTTTACCATTATGGGCAACCCGGTCCAAACGCTGATCATCGGCACGGACATCGCCCGCTTGGAGGCAAGTCTCGGACGCCTGCGCACGACTTACCTGACGCTGGTACCGGTGGTCCTGCTGCTTGTCGGCATCGGTTCGTGGCTGATCGCCGGGCGGGCACTGCGCCCCGTCAACACCTTGACTGACAGCGTCGAAAACATCACCGCCCGCGGTCTCAGTCAACGCCTTGAAAGCGGCGCGCACGACGAGGAATTCGGCCGCCTGATCACCGTTTTCAACCAGATGATGGACCGGCTCGAAAAGAGCTTCGACCAGGCCACCCGCTTCAGTGCCGACGCCTCTCACGAACTCAAGACCCCGCTCGCCATCATGCAGGGTGAAATCGAACAGGCCCTCCAGAACTCCGAGGACGGATCCGACGCGCAACGAGTGTTTGGCCAACAGTTGGAAGAAATCCAACGCCTCAAGACCATCACCCAAAAACTCCTGCTCCTTTCCCGTGCCGACTCGGGGCAACTGAAGGTGAACGCGAATAAGTTCAACCTCAGCGAGATGACCGCCGCTACCGCTGGAGACGCCGACATCCTGGCCCCGCATTTGAACGTCGAGGCCGAAATCCAACCGGATATTTTCGTCAACGCCGACCCTGTCCTCATCCAACAAGTCCTGCAGAACGTCGCCAGCAATGCGGTGAAGTACAACCACGACGACGGCTGGGTCCGTATGACCTTGAAACGCGAAGACGACCGAGCCGTCTATCGCATCTCCAACTCCGGTCCCGGCATTGCCCCGGAAGATCGCAACCTGATCTTCGACCGATTCCATCGCGCCGACGATTCCCGCAATCGGACCACCGAAGGCGTCGGCCTCGGTCTGAGCCTCTGCCGCGAGATCGTCCGTGCGCATGACGGCGAATTGATCGTGGCGGATTCCGATGAGAAGTCAGCCACCTTCGAACTCACGTTGGCGGTGGCGAACAAGTGATCCGGCGACGCCGGACACTACGATGATAGGAACG
>JBMYQZ010000014.1:0-2691 GCA_049601855.1 Limisphaerales bacterium
TGCGGGAATGGTCATCGCGACGTTGAGAATCAAGATCGCTTTCCATTGCGCGGTCGTGAGATCGAAGGCCTCACGGATGGCGAGGACCATCGGGGCGTGGTTGAACCACACGACGAAGGTGATGAAAAAGGCAACCCACGTGAAATGCAGCGTCTTTATCGACGGGTCTTTCACGTCCAGCACATTTAGTTTGTCGTTAGCCATAAGCCTGAGCAGGTCTCTCCTCAGCCAGCTCAGTGCCAACTCATGCCCCTTGGGCTCATGAAAGAATTGATTGGTAGGGTGAATGAAATTGATGGGACGAGCCGGCCCCCTTCACTCGCAGTGTCTGGGTGAGGACTTGCCTCGAGAATCTGCGGTCATGACGCCTGATCGTCACGTGAATCGATCAGGTGATCGGCGATCAAAAAGAAACAGAACGACCAGTCAGCGCCAGCGGTGGGAATCAAAATGCGCCGACTTGTATGACTGAATTTCCCCCTGCGGACGTTTCTGAATCTGGATATCGGCTCGGGATTGGTTTGCGAGGTCCAAGGCCTGGTCGGGATCGAGCACGCTGATCGAGGTCGCGAGCGCGTCGGCGATCATGCCGGTGGGCGCGACAACATAGACAAGGCTGTGATCGGTGAGCCCGATTCCGGTGCGCGGGTCGACAATGTGAGAGTAGCGTTTGCCGTTGAGGACGACGGATTGGTAGCGGTCGCCGGAAGTGGCGAAGGCGGCGTTGCCCAGGCGAATGAACTGAGGAGGTGAGTTGGTGCCGTCGAGTTGCGGGAGTTCGATCTTCCACCCGGGTTTGCCGGGCGGTGGATCGCTGGCAACCATGTCACCGCCGCCCGTGATCAAGGCGCTGCGGATGCCTTCACGACGCAAGACCTTCATGGCTTCATCCATCGCGTAACCCTTGGCGATACCACCGAGGTCCAGGCGCATGCCCTTGCGCCAGAGGATGACGGCACGATCCGACTCCCGATAGTGGATGTAGTAGTGACCGGTTCGCGTCTGAGCTTCGGCGAGCTTGGCGGGATCCGGCAGGGCGCGCTGACGGCGGGCGCGCTTCCAAAGTTGGATGACCGGACCGGCGGTGATGTCAAAAGCTCCCTCGGTCTCCTTCGCAAACTGATCGGATTGGCGCAACACGGTCCAAAGCTCGGGACTGACCTCGATCCATTCGCCACTGCCGGAGGAATGGCGGACGTGGTTGAGTTCGCTGTCGTCTTCGTAGTCGCTGAGAATCTGGTTGAGTTCGCGAATGCGATCAAAGGCGGTTTTGGCAGCCAACCGAGCCTGTGCCGGTTCCTTCGCGTAGAGCGTCATCTGAATGATCATCCCCATCTCGATCCGCTTGAACTCGTGGCGTTCGTAGGCGTCGGGATCGAGCGTGCGACAACCGGTGACGGCGAGCAGAAGCAGCAGACTGATGGTGCGGATGATGTTCATTCGGCGGCGGCGATTTCCTCGACCGACGCCGTGCCGGTCGTGCCAAGTTTGTGGATCACCACCGAAGCGGCCCGATTGGCGAGGATGGCCGCTTCGGCGGGGCTCGCCCCGGCCGCAATGGCGGCGGTGAGATTTGCTGTCACCGCATCGCCCGCGCCGACGATGTCGATCTCGCCATGGACGGGTAGCGACGCGTGGGAGGAGATGTTCCCCTCGGCATCGATGGCGACAATTCCGTGCTCAGCTCGGGTAACGAACCAAGGTTGCTTGCGGTTGTTCATGCGCGGCGCGGTGTGTCGGATCAAATCGATCACGTCGGCGTAGTCCGAGGCGCCGGCGAACGTGACAAATTCGGCCTCGTTCATCTTCAAACCGATCGGCGGCCAACCATCAAAACCTCGGCGACTGTCACCGATGAAAAAGACGCCTGGTCGATCACCTGCCGAGGATCCGATGGACCCGAGCAGGGTTTCGTTCACGACCCCGGTATCGGCGACATCGACCTGGTCGAGCACGATCACGGCATCGACTTCGCTGACGGCGGATTCGAGCGCGAGGATGAGGGACTGCGTGACGCTTTCGGGCGTCGGCGTCCAGTTCTTGAAATCGAGCCGATTGAGCTCCTCGGGCGGTCCATTCGGGTGCATGACCAGCGGCTTGCAATAGGTAAACGTGCGCCGTCCGGCGGTGCAGAGGAAATGATTGAGATTCACGCCCGGACGCACGGCCAAGGCCTCCTGGAGTTCGTGGCCTTCGGCATCGCGACCGCAGAAACCGATCGGAACGATCTCGGCGAGCCCGAGGGCGGAAAGGTTGTTGAGGATCGTGCCGGCGCCGCCCGGTTGGAAGCGCACATGCTCGACGTTGTGCACGGGCAGACCGGTCTCGATGGAAATCTCTGATCGGGCCGGATGGATTTCAAGATAGCGATCGAGGCAGAAGTCGCCGACGACAGCGATCCGCAGGTTGTGATAGCGATCGGTGATCTCGCTGAATCGCTCCGGAGTCATTTGCGCTTGAGCTCAATTCCAACCGGGCAGTGATCGGAACCGTGAACCTCGGGCATGATGAAGGCGTTCTTCAACCGCCGCCGCAACCCTTGCGAAACGAGGAAATAGTCGATGCGCCACCCGACATTCTTCTCGCGCGCACCGGCACGGTAGCTCCACCACGAGTAATGATCCGGTCCGGTTTCAAACTCGCGGAACGTGTCGACAAAGCCGGCGTTCACGAAGCGATCGAAGCCGGCGC
>JBMYQZ010000014.1:2701-13600 GCA_049601855.1 Limisphaerales bacterium
GGTGTGAATCCGGGGTTCTTCACGTTGGGCTTTGGGCGGGCAAGATCGATTTCCTGATGTGCGACGTTGAAATCGCCACAGGTGATGACCGGTTTGGTCTTCTCCAGCTTGCGGAGGTAGTTCAGGAACGCGCGATCCCACTTCTGCCGGTAATCCAGTCGACGCAATTCGTTTTGCGAATTCGGCACGTAAACATTCACGAGGAAGAAATCCTGGTACTCGGCCGTGAGCACACGACCTTCGGCGTCATGTTCCTTCTTGCCGATACCTGTCGTGGTCGCCAGCGGGCGTTTCTTTGTGAAAACAGCCGTGCCGGAATAGCCCTTTTTTTCCGCACTGTGAAACCAGGTCGTGTAACCGCCGGGCCAGAGCTGATCAACGTCGTCCGCCTGACACTTGGTCTCCTGCAGACAGAGAATGTCGGGGCTGCATTCTTCGAGAAACTCCAGGAAGTTCTTCTTCAACACGGCGCGCAGGCCGTTGACGTTCCATGAGACCAGTTTCACTTCGCGGCTTCCTTGGGCGCCTGGTACTCGAGGACGAAGTGCACCGGGGCATTCGTTTTCGCATTCAACGCGACGGTTTGCACGGCCGGAGGCAGGAGCAGATGTCGGGCCTGCAATCGCGTGGCGCCTGCTGGCGGTCGGGGAATTCGAAACCATCCGTTGGAGTCGGTCACCCCGAAGAACGGATGGGCTAAGACGGAAATGGAGCCCTTCATCCAGCGCCGTTGGTCGGTGTAGATGCTGATAAAATCTTCGGGATTCACGAACCTGACGCTAGGCGGCGGCGCCCCGGGAAGCAGGGCGAAATCGATGATCGGATTGGGGATGTTCGTCGGGAAGCCCTTGAGCAGGTGAAAATCGGTGTCGCGATTCCTGATCATGATTTCCTGTCCCGTCATGACTGCCGTGAGGAAGGGGTGAAATTGACAACCGCGAATCTCGATCGTGAGTGGTTCGAGGAGTTCTCCCGGCATGTCTCCCGGCGGGTTCATGACTGAGACGAGAACGTTGGCCAGACCGCCATTGGTCCCCATCACATAGTCACGTGTCAGCGGCGTTGAAAGCTTCAACCGCTTCACGTCGGCCTGGCATTCGGGATCCAACTCCAGCGGCTTTTCGGCCGGAGGCGTTCCCTTCAAGGTGACGCGGCCGGTGAGCCATGCGTTGGTGCTCTCACGATATTGTTCCTTGGTGAGGGCCGGTCGGAGGGTGGTGGGGCGGCTGGTGGCATTGCCCTTCTTTTCGCCTTCATTGCTGTCCGGCGTCGTCCCTGGCAAAGGAGCCACCGTGGCACTGTCCAACTTGCTGTCGCCGAACTTGTCCGCGAGAATGTGGCCTTCCTTCGGCGTGATCCGCATCGGTTTCTGGTAGCTGCGATAGGCCCACGATGCGAAACCGATAAACACCACCACGGCCACGCCGATGACATAGAATTTCGCGGTCGAGTTTTCTTCGCTGTCACTCATAAGCCAGTTGCTGCAAACGCCGCGATGGATTCAGCCGGGCTGATGTGATGCACCGTCTGCCAACCCATCTCGCGGCCCTGCTCAATGTTCTCCAATCGATCGTCGATGTAAATCAACTGCTGCCCGCTTCGTCCCGTCTCGCGCTCCACTGCACGGTAGATACTTTCCTCGGGTTTCATCGCCTTCTCGACATACGAATAGACATACCCATCGAAGGTGCCAAAGAACGCGAAGTTGCGCTTGATGTGGTGAATCGCGATTTCGTTGGTGTTGGAAAAGATGAAGCAGGGCACCCCGGCCGCCTTCAACCGCGCGTGCAGTCCGACCATCTCCGGAATCTCGGAGAAGATGTCGGCGAAGGCATCGCTGAACTTCTCGAAAGCTCCACGATAACCCGTCTTCTTGCACACCGTCTGATAAAACTCATCGGTCGAAATTTTCCCGGCTTCATAGTCAAGCAACAGGCTCGTCTGATCGATCGTCGCTTGTAATTCCTCCGCCGTGACATCGCACAATTCCGCCAACGCGCGGGCGGTGATTGAGTAGTCAAAGTCCAATAGGACCTTCCCGAGATCAAATACTGCTGCTTCCGGTTTCATTCCATTTCCCGACGCCCTTCGAGGGCATGTCGCAAAGTCATTTCGTCCGCGTATTCCAAGCCACTGCCCGCCGGCAGGCCGTGGGCGATCCGGCTGACCTTCACGCCTTTGTCGTCAAACACCTCGGCGAGGTAATGACTCGTCGCGTCGCCTTCCACGTCCGTGCCCAAAGCAAGAATCAGCTCGCTGATCTGGTCTTCGGCAATGCGCCGGTCCAATTCGCCGATCCGAAGGTCTTCCGGACCGACTCCATTGATCGGCGAGATGCGGCCCCCGAGAACGTGATACTTGCCTTCGAACGCGTTGGACTTCTCCACGTTCAATATGTCCGTCGGTTGTTCGACCACACAGACGATCGCGCCGTTGCGTCGGGCACTGTCGCAGATCCCGCAGGGTTGTTTCTCGGTCAGGGCACCGCAGCGTTCGCAGAGCGCGATCACTTCGCGCGCGTGGGTGATGGCCGCAGCGAGGGAAGCCACCCGCCCCGGTTCCTCCTGCACGAGATACAAGGCAATCCGCTCCGCCGAGCGCGGGCCAATGCCCGGCAGACGGCCGAGCGCCGCGGTCAGTTGCTGGATCGGTTCCGGTAGCGAGGCCAAGACGTGATTACATCAGGCCGGGAAGCGGCATGCCCTGGGTGACTGACCCCATTTCCTTCGCGGTCACTTCCTTCGCCTCGTTGAGAGCCGAATTCACCGCGGTGAGGACCATGTCCTCGAGCATATCGACGTCGTCCGGATCGACGGCATCCTTGTCGAGCTTGATCGATTGCAGCGTGCCGTCGCACTTGGCGACCACTTTCACGGCGCCACCGCCAGCAGTTGCTTCAATGGTCTTCTCGGCCAATTCGGCCTGTTTCTGCTCCATCTGCTGCTGCATCCGGGCAGCCTGCTTCATCAATTTTCCAATACTCGCCATTCGGCCAGTCTAGTGCCCTGTTTGCGGAATGAAAACCCATATCAGTCGCGGGACCGGCGCATTCGTCCACTCGCAGCCAAAGCATTGGAACTAGGACCCAGCCCCGGTTTTCAGTTCCACGATGTCGTGGGGAGAGGCTTCGCGTTGGCCAGCGGGGCTGACGCGGATGTAGCGGGCCCGGTCGCGAAGTTGATTGAGATTCCACGCGCCGAGGTAGCCCATGCCGGATTGGATGCCGCCGATCAATTGGCCCAGCACCTTGTCGACCGAGCCAGAGACCTCTTTCAATGCCTCCACGCCCTCCGCCGACACCTTGCGAGTGGTGTCCTTCGCCGAGTGACCGTAGCGCGCGGCCGAGCCGGCCTTCATCGCGGCAATGCTGCCCATGCCACGATACTGCTTGTAGAGTTTGCCGCTGATCTCGAGAATTTCTCCCGGCGCCTCGGCACAACCTGCCAGCAGCCCTCCACAGATCACTCCATCCGCCAGGGTCAAGGCCTTCACGATGTCGCCGGACTTGGTAATGCCACCGTCCGCGAGGATGGAGACGCCTTTTGCCTTCGCGGCTTTGCCGGCAACGTAGAGCGCCGACATTTGTGGAATGCCGACACCCGCCACCACACGCGTGGTGCAGATGCTTCCGGGGCCCTGTCCAATCTTGATGCAATTCGCGCCACAATCGGCGAGGTAATCGACGCCCGTGCCACTCGTCACGTTGCCGGCAATGATAGGCAGATCGGGAAAGGCTTCACGGATGAGTCCGACCGATTCCCCAACCCCTTTCGTATGTCCATGCGCCGTCGAAACCGCCACCGCATCAATCCCGCGTTCCACCAGGCCTCCGACATGCTCGGTGATGCGATCACGGTCGAGTTCACCGAAGGAATTCCGTGTGGCTGAAATGGCCGCGCCGCAAACGAGGCGAAACTTGGAGTCGCGCGCCGGCTTGAACTGGGCCTGGCGTTCCTGCGTGATGCGATCGACGTCGGACAAGGTGAACAAACCGCGCAACCTGTCTTCTTCATCGACCACGAGCAGTTTGTTGATACGCGGACGTTCTGCAAAGAACTGGTCGGCGCGGGCGATCGGGTCGTTGCCGAGTTCCTTCTCCGGCAAGGTCACGACCTGGTCTCTCGGAGTGAGTGCTTCCGAGATCTTTCGCGGCGCATAGCGCGGGCGCACCACGCTTCCGGGCAACAAACCGATCAGTTTCTCCTGTTCGTCCACCACCGGGAAGGTGCTGAATTTGAATCCCTTGCGCTCGATCAGGGCCAGCACATCGCCGATGGTTTCATTCGGATTCACCGTGATCGGTTCCTGGATGAGGCCGTGCACGTGGTTCTTCACGCGGGAGACTTCCTTGAGCTGCTCCTTCTCCGGCATGTTGTAGTGGATCAGGCCCATGCCGCCGTTGAGCGCCATCGCGATCGCCATACCCGATTCGGTGACCGTGTCCATGTCGGCAGAGACCATCGGCAGGTGTAGTTCCAAGCCTTCGCCAATCCGGGTTTCGAGCTGTGTGTCGCGCGGGAGAATCTCCGAGTAAAGCGTGGCCAGCGTCAGGTCGTCGTAGGTGAGCGCGCAATTCTTCTGGGCGGGAAAGAAGTCATCCGCCTTCAAATAAAACTCTCGATCGAGCGCATTCGGTTCCTGATTTGCTGCCATGACGGAGCATGCCAAAGCGCCTCAGAGAGTGACAAGTGGGAACTGTTCACACCGGAAAAAACCTGCGCCTTGTCTTTTAAATGACCGACCCTAGACTTCGCGCATGAGCAAAGATGTGGTGCAGGTCCAGATTCGGGGGATTCTGCCGGCCAATAGTGGTTGCGCCATTTTTATCGGCAACGAAGAGAAGGTGTTCGTCATTCAGGTCGAACACAATCTCGGCCATGTCATCTCGATGTTTCTGCGTGATATGCCGAAGGAACGCCCGCTCACGCACGACCTGATTGTGCAGGTTTTCAAAGGGCTCGGTGTCGCGGTTGAACGGGTCGTCATCAATCAGCTCAAGAACTCCACTTATTTTGCCCGCCTGATCCTCAAGCAGGAAAACGAACTCGGCACCAAGCTCCTCGAAATCGATGCGCGTCCAAGTGATTGTCTCGCCCTGGCCGTTGCGCACAAGCGCCCGGTTTACGTGGCGCAGGAACTCTTTGATCAGGTCGAGGACATGACCGAGTACCTCGAACGGCTCAATGAAGAGAACGAGCAGTCCGGGCCTTCCGACGAACCGCCGATCTAAGGCGTGCCTGAATTGACGATGGCCGCCAAGGCGAAGAAAGCCAAATACGACCCCGACGCACCAGTCACGTTGGTGTGCGGCGAGGAGGATTTTGCCGTCAAGGCCCGCTCCCGCGAGGTCTACGACGCCTGGTGCACCGAGGCTGGCGGGATGGACCACGAGATCGTTGATGGCACGGCTGCCACGTCCAATGAAGCCCAGGGAGCCATCGCCAAGCTTCACGAAGCGCTGAACACCCTGCCTTTTTTCGGCGGTGCCAAGGTCGTTTGGTTGAAGGACTGCAATTTTCTCGGCGACGACCGGACCGCCACCTCCAAGGGCGTCACCGAATCCCTTGGCGATCTCGCGAAGGTGCTGAAGGAATTTCGCTGGGAGGGCGTTCGTTTGCTGGTCAGCGCCGGCAAGGTCGACAAACGCAAGACCTTCTACAAGACCCTCGGCAAGCTCGGGAACGTCGAGAGCTTCGCGGGCCTTTCCATCGACGACCGGGACTGGGCGGACAAGGCCGAGACCATCGCCTACCAGCATTTCAAGCAGCTTGAGAAACAGATCGACGCTGAAGCCCTCGCCAATCTCGTCGCCAACGTCGGGCCCAATGCCGCCCAACTCGCCAGCGAGGTGGAGAAGATTTCCGTCTATGCAGGTGACCGGAATGAAATCACCGTGCAAGACGTCGAAGCCGTGTCGGTGAAGAACAAGCAGGCCAAAGCCTTTGCGCTCGGTGATGCGCTTGGCGATCGCGATCTGCCGCGCCTGCTGCGAACGCTCGACGGCGAACTGTGGGAAATGCAGTTCGACAAGAAGAAATCCGAGATCGGCATGTTGTACGGATTGATATCCAAGGTGCGCGTAATGCTCTTCCTGAAGGAGCTGATCAATGCCCGTCTGTTACGGCCGGAAAACAACTACGGCCGCTTCAAGGCCGCGCTCGATCGCGTGCCGGCCGATCGGCTGCCCGAGGATCGCCGCATCAACCCGCTTTCGATGAATCCCTACGTCCTGTTCCGCGCCCTGCCGCAGGCTTCACGGTACTCGACCAGCGAACTGATCAAGGCGATGGATCTGCTCCTCCACTGCAACCGCAAGCTGGTTTCCAGCAGCACGGAAGGAGCGCTTGTAATGCAACAGACTTTGACAGAGATTGTCCGCGGCGACGGCAGCGCGGATTCACGATCTGCGCGCCACGGCTGAGGTCGCCGATCACGAAACAATTTGATCCTGCCCGACAGAGAATGAGCAAAAAGACCGCCGACATCCGAGTCGCCCGACTCGACGACACCGTCTGCATCAAGCTCGAAGGCCAGGCGAACTTCGGTTCCAGCGGGACGTTCAAGAAGGTGATCAACGACTCCGGTGGCGTTGGCGCCAAACGATTCATCATCGACCTTTCCGGCTGCATCAACATGGACAGCACCTTTCTGGGCATGCTGTCCGGCCTCGGTCGCAATTGGTCGGACAAGGATACCCCGCCCGAGGAACGTGCGATCGAGTTGCTCAATCCCACGGAGCGGGTTGCCGACCTCATCGACAACCTTGGCGTGTCGGATCTCTTCCGGATCGTGCAGGCCGAAAACCTGGACAACATCGATTACTGCGAGTCCATCGAGGCCGCCCCCGGTTCCTCGAAGCTTGAGCTCTCCAAACACTGCCTTGAGGCGCACAAGATCCTCATGGAACACAATCCGGAGAACGTTGCGAAGTTCAAGGACGTCGCGAAGTATTTCGAGGACGAGGTGAAGAAGGAATCCGGCGAGGACGACAACGATTCCTGATCATTTCGCGCCGGCGGCTTCCGCCATCGCGATCAAGGACTGCAAACGCCGTGGTCCCGTCATTCGCCGAAACACCCGCCGTTCGGCATCCAGCATGACCAGCGTCGGAACTTCAGTTCCGTTCAGTCGGTTCATGAAGCGACCGGTCACGTCGTACACCACCGGAAACTTGAAGCCCATGTTAGAGATCTTCCGCTCGGTCTCCTGGATGATCTCCTTGGCGTCGTAGGCCATCTCGTAATCGCCGCTGTGGTCATGGCCATGACCGTGCCCATGGCTGTGGCCCTCGTCATCTTTCTCAAACATGATCGCTAACTGGTTTTCGTTATGTTCGTCCGGCACCGTGTCCAGTGAGACACCCAACACCGTCGCCTTGCCCACCATCTCTTCGTGAAACGCCCGCACATCCATCGCCTCGGCGGCGGCGGCGGATTTCCACGTGGTGAAGAAGTAGATCAGGAGGGGACGATCACCGAGGATCTGGGGATCAATGGTTGTAAGATCGGCGTTCCGCAACTCGTAATCGTTCAACTTGATCGATTCAGTCGTGGGGCTGTGCGGAAGCTTGGGAGTCGCCGTTGCCGCCCACGCGGAGGCATTGGTCTTCCACCATGTCATCGCCGATGCGCGTGCGTGGAGATAGTTGCTGTGGTTCAAGGACGCTTCCTGCGGCCCGATCAGAGCTCGCCGGCTGATCCACTTCGACTGCATTCCGTGATCCACGGCGGTGAGGCGTTGCATCCAATTGACGGCCTCACAAACGAGCCGTGGATTGTCCTCATACAACTGTGTCGCCACCGCTGGCAGGGTGTTGGTCGCGCGGAGGTTGCGAAGATGACGCATCGCCACCACCCGGAGTTCATGATCCGGATCCTCGAGTTCCGCCAACAGCTCCGGTTCGGCCTGAATGCCGACGGTCTTGACGAGAATGTTCATTGCCATTTCGCGCAGGCTGCTGTCGGGATCTGCGAGTGCTTCCCGCACGTAGGGCTCCCATTCGCCCAGCGAACTTGCCCGCGCGTTGTTCAACTTGTAGCCCACAAAGGTCAACGCCTCCTGCCGATGAATGAATTTGCCCGTTCGCCAGAGCTGTTCCAACGCGCGTCGAAATCGTCCCTCGGGCAGCGCCATCGCGCCGTCCACAAACTCCTCCGTCAGTTCATCCGCCTGCACGTTTCGGTAGAGATCAACCTCGAACATGACCTTGCCTCGAAACGCAAGAATCACGGCCAAAAGCACTAAAAGAAGGATGATCCGTCCTTTTTTGGACCGCTGCTCGGCGGGTTTTTCAGGGGAAGAATCGGCCATCAAGATTGCCGAATAAGCTTCATTCATGCCAGAAAATGCCAAGATAGGGTTGGATAATGCTAATGAGACTCAGTCTCATATTAGCGCTTGCCACGGGTAATTATTGCGATTACCAACTCCACACGTTCAATGACCGCGACTGAGACCATCACAACCAAGAAGCCCCAAACCGGGGATCAAATGGTGTGTCATTGTCATCAGGTCACCGAGTTCGAGATCAAGTCGGTCATCCACAATGACTGCGTGGATAACGTGAAGGACATCGGTCTGCGTACCAAAGCCGGCACCGGTTGCACCGCCTGCCACTGCAAGATCAAACGCCTCCTCGCCGGCAAGTCCATCGACAACTGCAGCTCCTGCTCTTTCTGCAACGGCTGCAACTCCATCCGCGCCCTCTGCGCCTGCGACTGAGTCGCCACCCTTCAATCGTTCCTCCCTTCTGCGCGCTGCCATCTTGGCGTCAACGCGTCGTCAAACAATATGACTGACTTATTATTTGTATCTCGTTTCCGCCCTGTTTCTGCCTTTTAAGATCTTATTCGAGTGCCCAGAGACCTTGGAGAAGCCCCCAAGCATAGCCTTCTTCAGTGCGCTCGATGAGCGGGGTGATCTGGGTCTCCAGCTTGGTTGGCGCCAAGGGCAGGCTTTTGTGGTCGCCAGCAAACATGCTCTGGAAACCGAAGATTCCCGGTCCGGCGTGGCAAACGGAGCAGGAGTGCATGATCACCGGTGGATGGAAGCGTTCGTCATAGACGTGGGGTTTTTCGATCGGATCCGGACGGGCATTGCGATCGAATCCAAGGTGGCTCAACGCGAAGAAACTCTGCTCATTTCTTGGCGTTGCCATAAGGCCGCCTGATCGGCCCGCGAACAACGCGTCGCGTCGCAGTCGGAATTCAAGCATCTGTGGATTTCTCAGTTCTTGGTAGACGCGCAATTGGATGTTCTCGGTGAGCTTGGTGGCACGGAGCTGTCCGGTGTTGTCGATCAGCATCGCGCGTCGCATCAGTGCGACTTGCGTGCCTTGCGGAATCTGCGGGATCTCGGAGTGCTTCGGCAGGCCTCCCAATTCTTGCAGGTAATCGAGGACGGCTTTTCGACCGCGAGGAAAGCGGATCAAAATCAGGAATGCAGCCCGGCCGTGAGTGGCGTTGACGTGAATGGGAGCGGCGAAGTCGTCGGCACGCGTGCGATTGCGCACGAGGACCCAGGCGCCTTGAGGATTCAAGAGATCGGCGGGCAAACCGGCTGTCTTGGCTTTGACGGCAGCTTGGTAGTTGTCCGGTAGATTCGTGATCTCCTCCGGTGAAAGCGCGATCCGTCGCATGGCCTGCACGAGTCGTTTCTGCAATTCGCGGCGCGGTTGTTGGTGGGGAGATCCGCGTCGGCGGTGTCGATAAAGACAGCGTACAGATCCCGCTGCATGATGGCCCGTTTCACGGGATCCTTGATCGTCTGATTGGAGGCGAGCAGGTCGTCCAGCAGCCGTAGTGTACGCCGGCGGGATTTGCCTTCGATCAGGAACTTGGAACGGGGAACGGAAGCCGGTTCGAGGCCGTAGTGGACGTAGGTCTCTCCCGTGAACGTTGTGCGGGTATTGAGGTTCCGGTGCAGTTCGTTCCAAGGATGGCCGGGATCAGGATGGAACAGCTGCGCTCGCGCGCTGACCAAGGTCAAGCACACGAGCGGCAGCAGGAATTTCATGATCAGATGCGTCCGGAGACCAGCGAATCTACCACACTCGGATCGGCCAGGGTAGAGGTGTCGCCCAGGTTGCTTACATCGCCCTCGGCAATCTTGCGGAGAATACGGCGCATGATCTTGCCGGAACGGGTCTTGGGCAGACCTTCGGTGAACTGAATCTTTTCCGGTGCCGCGTGAGGGCCGATGGCCTGGCGAACTTGGAGGACGATTTCCTTCTTCTTGTCGTCACTGGGCTCTTCGCCGGTCTTGAGCGTGACGTAAGCGTAGATCGCGTTGCCCTTGATGTCGTGTGGGTAACCAACGACCGCGGCTTCGGCGACGGAGTTATGACCGCCAATGGCACCCTCGATCTCCGCCGTGCCGATGTTGTGACCGGATACGATGATCACGTCGTCCATGCGGCCGGTGATCCAGTAGTAACCGTCTGGATCACGCCAACAACCGTCACCGGTGAAGTAGCGTCCCTTGAAGGCGCTGAAGTAGGTGTCGATGAAACGCTGGTGATCACCATAGACCGTGCGCATCTGTCCGGGCCAACTGGCTTTCAAACACAGGGCGCCCCGGACATCATTGCCTTCGAGCGGTGTGCCTTTCTCGTCGACGATCTCCGGCTGCACGCCGAAGAACGGGAGCGTGGCTGAACCGGGCTTGGTCGGCGTGCAATGCGGCAGGGGCGTGATGAGGACGCCGCCGGTTTCGGTCTGCCACCAGGTGTCGACGATCGGGCAGCGTTCCTTGCCGACGACCTTGTAGTACCAATTCCATTCCGGTTCCTTGATCGGTTCACCCACGGTGCCGAGAATACGGAGGCTGGAGAGATCGTGTTCGTTGGGCCACTTGTCGCCTTCCTTCATGAGTGCGCGCAATGCGGTCGGCGCGGTGTAG
>JBMYQZ010000014.1:13610-21723 GCA_049601855.1 Limisphaerales bacterium
CACCTTGTGTTTTGCACAGATCTCCCAGAAGCGGCCGAAGTCGGGATAGTTCGGAACGCCTTCGTACATCATCGTGGTCGCGCCGTTCGCGAGCGGGCCGTAGATGATGTAGGAGTGACCGGTGATCCAGCCGACGTCCGCGGTGCACCAGTAGGTGTCGCCCGGTTGGTAATCGAAGATGTAGTGAAAGGTCGTCGCGGCATACACCAGATAACCGCCGGTCGTGTGCATCACACCCTTCGGTTTGCCGGTGGAACCGGAGGTGTAGAGAATGAAAAGCGGGTCTTCCGCATCCTGCTCCGCGGGCGGACAGACCGGATCGGCAGCCTCACAGGCGTCGTGCCACCAATGGTCGCGACCCTCAGTCATGTTCACGGCACTGCCAGTACGTTTGACGACGAGGATCTTTTCGATACCCGGCGTGTTCTCGACGGCCTTGTCCGCATTGGCCTTCATCGGAATGTCCTGCTTGGTGCCCCGCACGCCCGTGTCTTGGGTGATGATGGCCGAACAACCTGAATCGTTGATGCGGGTGACCAGGCTGTCCGCCGTGAAAGCGCCGAAGACCACCGAGTGCACCGCGCCGATGCGCGCGCAGGCGAGGACCGCGACGGCGAGTTCCGGAATCATCTGCATGTAGACGCAGACGCGATCGCCTTTCTTGATGCCCAGGTTGAGCAAGGCGTTGGCGGCCCTCTGCACCTGGTCCTGCAAATCCTTGTAGGTGATCGAGCGGGACTCGGTGGGATCATTGCCTTCCCAGAGAATGGCCACCTGGTCGCCGCGTCCTTCGTCGACGTGGCGATCGACGCAGTTGTAGCAGGCGTTGATCTTGCCTCCGAGGAACCACTTGATATCGACGTTGTTGTAATCCCACTCCTGAAGTTGGTCCCACTTCTTGGTCCACTTCAGGCGTTCGGCATGTTCGGTCCAAAAGGCATCGGGATCGTTGATCGATTTCTCGTAGAGCGCGCGGTAGTCGTCGAGGGATTTGACGTGCGCGTTTTCGTTTCCGGGAGCGGGATAGGTGGCAGTTTCTGAACTCATGGGATTCAGCGGCGATTCATAGAGGGCCGGAAATCCGCCGTCAACCAAAACGCAATCGGTGGACCGTGAGTTCTCACTTTTCCGCCGTGATCCGGTAGCTTACAACGGCTTTGATCGGCATCCTATCCTGGCCCCGCAACAGATCCACCCGGATGAGGCGGAAGCGGTCCTTTTTCTGGTAGGCAGTCTCGAAGGGGTCACCCACGGCGATGCGTTGGGGTTGGGTAAAATAAAGTTGGACGCCACCCGCGAAGCGCTTCATCCGGAGGGCGGTGACGCCGGCGGTCGGTGCGGTCGTCGCGGGTTGCCAGCGGCCGTTCGCGTGCAATTCGATCGTGGTGTCGGGTGTGGTCGGTCGACGCGTGGGATTGAGGAAGACCGGAATCGTCTCCCAGATTTCGCGGACCTCGTCCTGACCGCGACTCAAGATTTCGCTGCTGATGTGCAGGCCATCGTCCTTTAATTCGAAGCGTCGGCGATAATAGACATGGCCCGAGTCGATGCTGTCTTCCTGCTCCACCGTTTGTCGCGGGCCGAGATAGCCGTGCACGTGCACGGTCTTGGGGTGCTGGCCGGGTTCAAAGCGTGTCCAAGGGTGCCACTGGCGGGCGGATGAAAATGCGGTGCCTTCCTTGGTGCGCCCCCAGAGGTGATGCGTGGGCCAGGTTTCGATCTTGTCCCAGGTGACGTGGTTCCATTTGTCCGGCAGTCGGCCGAGCAGGATCAATCCGCTCTGACGAGTCCAGAACGCAGCCAGTGATCCTCCGGCGAGGGCACCGCTGCCGCCTTTGTCGTAGCTGCGGCTCATGTGGGGGACGGCCTCGACCTGGAAACCCCAATCACCGCGCTTGGCCATCCAGAATTCCTCATCAAAGGATTCGTTGAAATCACCCTCTCGTGCGAAGGGAGCCAAAAGCAGCGGGCTCTTCGCAGTGACAGACTTCGCGAACTTCGCGTGCGAACCGGGAACGTATTGGTCGAAGGTATAAGGAATGTCATTGGGCCAATGGTGTTCCTTCCAGACCGGTGGTGAGTCGGGGTGCCAGCCCTCGGAGGGACGGGGACGGGCGTTCAGTCTTGCGACCGCCTTTTCGATGTCGTCCAGCATCTGGGTCCGGTCGGGATGTCCGCGCGAGCGGTCGAACAGATGATCAGGATGGATGCCGAGACGAAAGAGCGCCTCGTCCGTGAGCATGGCTTCCGCGTAGCGACGCCACGGCCGATCGCGTTGATCATGGGTGTAAGGATCATTGGTACGCGTGGACCAGCTGGATGGTCCGTCAAAACTGCCATCCGGCTCGGGAAAGGTGTTGTAAGCGCGGAAGCGGACCATGCGCCGGATCACCTCCGGCATGAAGGCATCCCAATCCGCTTCGCCTCGCGTCAACATGGCGGCTTCGGTGAGATGGAACATCGAGATCCCGTTGTAACTGGTTTCGGGTCCGTCCGCTTCGCCGATGTAGCCGGCCCGATGAAACGTGCCGCGCCGTGGATCGGTCGTTGTCGGACCGCGATCCGGCGCTCCAAAGAGAATTCGTCGCGCCAGCCTGATGGCCCGCTGGTGAAAGCCCGGGGCTTCGGCGAATACGTGATCCAATTCCGCCAAGGTCGCGAGTCCGCGCATGTCCATGTTCGAATTGCCATCCCGCGGGGCCATGCGTTCCATCAACTTGAAGTGGTGGTAAATGCCTTCGCGATAGGCCGCTTGAATCGCGCCTGGCAGCAGTGCGCGGCAAACGGAATATGTGTAGGCCCAGGTGCCGATGTTGGCTGCCATGAAGTCGGGTTTGATGGTGAAGGGCATTGCGTGCGCCGTCTCGAGCATCAACATATCCACCATCGCGATGACCAAGGCCCTCCGCATTCCCGCCTGCGAAGCGGCAAAGGGATTGCCGGGGTAGTCGAATCGAATCCACCACGCCAAAGCTGCCGGCCCGGGAAAGCTGCGAATCTGATCGCCCTCAATGGCCGACAGGACGAAGTGCCTCGGCTTTGCGCGAAACGCGGCGGTTATCGGTTCACGTCCGAAATTGCCCAGGATGATCCAGTCGCGATAGATGCGATCGGTCGAATTCGTCGCGTAGTCCTTCGGAAACGTCAGATCGAGATCGGTGATTAGGAATGCCTCCTCCGGCAATGTGGCGAGGTAAGCGCGCAGCGTCTTCTGCCACGGATAATCCTGCGGTAACTTGGCCCCGAATATCCCGTGGGCCACGACGAACAACCCGATGAAAGAAACAATCCGTCTCATTGCCACCAGATCAAAGCACTCACAGCGCGCCGAAGCAATCGTGGCGGAACCCACAAGAATTGCGCGACAACGACGGACGTCATGCACATGATTCGCGCCGTGAAGCCGCATCTCCTTCTGTTGTTCCTCGCTGGGCAAATGGCTGCCGCCCAAACGCCAGGTGAGGAGGTTCTCTTTGCCTTCGACGACCGCAGCATTCCCTGGAAACACAATCTCAAGCTCTCGCTCGTGGAGGCCGAAAAACATCCGGGCAATCCCGTGCTGCGCCGCGGGCCTAAAGGCGCGCCAGATCATGGACACGCGATTCTCTACGGGACGGTGATCAAGAATGGAGACAAATTCCGCATGTGGTATCTCGGCATGTTCGAGGTGGAACTCAAGGCGGGCCAAGCGCCCGGTTGGTGGCGGCCGATGTGCTACGCCGAGAGCGAAGACGGCGTGAATTGGACCAAGCCCAACCTCGGACTCGTCGAGTTCAACGGCAACAAGAACAACAACATCTGCCTGATCGAGGGCGAACCATTCTCGCTCACGAAGGTGAACGACTTTCTCAACGTTCTTTACGAGCCGGACGATCCCGATCCTTCACGGAGGTTCAAGGCCGCCTACATCGCGCATCCACCCTATGACGATATCAAGGGCGGGATGAGTCCCATCGGCGTGAAGGAACGCGTCGTCGCATCGACGATCCTGGCGACGAGCGCGGATGGATTGAGCTGGAAGATTCTCGGCGACCGGCCGGCGAATGCAGGAGGCGAGCGGTTCGAGGTCACGAGCCTCTATCGCTTCGGTGACCAATACTACTCGCACGGCCAGTTGATCACGCCCTGGTCTTGGCGACCCGATGGCAGCCGCAGCGGGCGCGTCATGCTTGGTTACCGTTCCGCCGACTTCGATCATTGGTCGAAGGCGAAGTCGTTCTCCTTTGCGCGCCCGGGGCAGTTGACCGAACCACCGATCAAGGGGCAGCAAACACACATGGGCGCCGGCCTCTGGAATCGCGGCAACGTCCTCGTCGGCCTTTACGGCATGTGGCAGGACGCGCCGGTGAAACCGACCGGCAAGTATTGGAATGAAGGCGTCACGATTGACCTCGGTCTCGTGCTCAGCAATGACGGCATCCACTTCCGCGAACCGGTGCCCGACTTCAAGATCGTTCCTCGAGGCAAGGAAGGTGAATGGGATTCCATCGCATTGCTTCAAGGGCATGCCTTTGTAAACGAAGGAGGCAAGACGATGATCTGGTATTCGCATTGGGACACCGGCGGCAAGCTGCGCCACATGGAGATCGGTCTCGCGACCCTGCGCCGCGACGGCTTCGGTTATCTCTCCCGGCAATCGACCAACACAACCGGGCATTGCATCACCCGCCCAATCTCCGGCCGTGAACTTCGCCTCTTCGCCAACGCCGCGAATCTCACGAAGAAACAACCGCTGCGATTCCAGCTGCTCGATAATCGCAATCAACCCGTGAAGGGCTACACAGCACAACTCGCGACGGAAGGTCTGCGGCAGGAGATCGTCTGGCCGAACGGTTCCTCACGACTACCGGCCGGTCGGGAGCTTTCCGTGAAGATCACGTTTCCGGCGAAGGGCGATGCCCGGTTCTTCGCGCTCTACGCCGAGGACGAAATCGAATCGAACCCGCCGACGAGAGCGGTGGTGAAGGCAAAGACCGCCAGCGGTGTCGAGTTCGGCATGTGGGGCCGCCGTGAAGGAGTGCGTCAACCGACCTTGATCGTCTTGGGGAGTTCCATCGATTCGATCCTCGGCTCGGCCTATTTTCGCCAATGCGGGAATCAACTCAGCGAACAAGCCGGCTGGCTCTGCATCTCGATTGATCTCCCGTGTCACGGACGGCAGGTGCGCGCCGGTGAAAGCGCCGGGCTTACCGGTTGGCGTCAACGGGTCGAGAAGGGTGAAGACTTCGTCGCGCCTTTCAATCAACGCCTTTCCGCCGTACTCGATCACCTGATTGAAAAGGGCATCACCGATCCCGACCGCATCGTTTCCAGCGGCACCTCGCGCGGTGGTTACCTGGCCATCCAATTCGCGGCCGCTGACCAACGTGTGAAAGCCGCCGCGGGTTTTGCCCCCGTGACCGATCTCCGCGCGCTGAGCGAATTCCGTGGACTCGAGAAAAACGCGTTGGCCGAAAAACTGTCCTTGGAAAACCAGGCCCCCGCACTCACCGGTCGCCATGTCTGGATCGTGATCGGCGACCAGGATGCTCGCGTGTCCACGGAGCGCGCCATTTCCTGTGCGCGCCAGATGACCGCCCGAAAAACACACATGACGTTTCATCTCCTGCCCGAACCACGCGGCCACACCACCCCCAAAGGTTCCGCCGATCTGGCAGCCGATTGGATTCAAGGCTTGCCTGCGCGGTAGCAGCGAACGTGAGCAAGCAGGCCTTCTCTGCTACTTCTGGTCGTAGGCTTTTTGTGCCGTCGGAACGGTGTAACGAAAAGCCCTATTGAGCGAACGCTTCGTATTCTTCAAGTTCTTCCCTTTCAGCCCGCCGATTTTGATGGCTTCGCCAAAGGCCTCGTAGCGTAGCTGGTGACTGGGTAGCGTCGGGTTCTTCTCCGGAACGGGATACAAATCGTAAACCATCATCGTCGCCGCGGCGGGAAAGGAATGGCTCAACGAACCGGCGAACCAATCGTAATTCATCCTCGCGACTTCCGGCGCCAGTCGGGCATCGCCGCGCATCAAGGCGACGGCGATCGTTTCATGTGAGTTGGTATGTTCTCCTTTCCGCAACACGGCCACGGCCGCCTGCGGATTCCACCACGCCCAGTCGGAGTAGACGGAGCCTGCGCGCCCACGCTTCTCCTGGTCGGTGCCGGGTCCGCTCTTCACAATCCACTCGGTCGCGGCCGCGAGGTCAAAACGCGCGATCGACAAGGCCACCGCCCGTGCCACGCCTTCATGTGGGGGTGGCGGCCGCCAACTCATGCCGCCCGTGAGGGTCTTGTACTGATCGCGAAACTTCTTCAATGCCGCGACGACTTCCGGCGTGTTCCATGCCTGCTGGAATCTCCCCGCAAAATCCATGACCGTTTCGCGATCCTTCAATCCCTGGAAGAAACCCTCCAACGCGATCCACTCCGAATCAATCGGTTGTCGTGGGCCCCAGGAAAATCTCTTCGACAGGAATTCCAACGCCATCCGTTCCTTCCCGGTCTCATGTTCGGATGTCAACAACTCCCAAGCACTCTGCGGTTGCTGCGCCGCCAGGTCCGCAAAGACATCCTGCAAGGCCCGCTTCGCCCATCCCCGGGAGAACGCACCCGTTGCACTCGAATGATTCTTGAACATCCGCTGCAGATGAAACAAGGCCTCCACCGGATCGCTTGGCCGTGATCCGCGAAAGACCGCGTAGAGCGCCTGTTGATGCCCGCTGTCCAGATGCGACACCTTGGAAAGATGTGTCATCGCCGCCGTGAAGTCCCGTTTTCCCCATTCCGCCAACAGCGCCGCCCGCACCCATCCACGCATCCCGTGGGTCCGTCCGACTCCAATTTCCTTGGCGAGCTTCACCAAGTTCTCATCGCCCAGAGATGCGGCGAGTTTCGTCACCTGCTGAAACGACAACTCGCTTTCACCGTGGTGATTCATCAGCTCGTTCAATCCCTTGGCAGCTTGGACTGGCGGGGTGCTGAGAAACGCCAGACAGATGATCGGGAGAATTCTCATACGCTTCATGGATTCTGTTATGATCTGAATTCTACGGCGCACAAGACCTAGGACACAACGACGCCTTGGTTCTTAGAAGGAATCGGATACCTTGCGCGCATGAATCGCCGGACTTTTATCGCCGCCACCACCATGGCCTCACTCCCGACAATCCTCCGGGCGAAGGAACAGCCCTTGAGCGTCGCCGTCATCGGACATACAGGACGCGGCAATTTTGGACATGGTCTGGACACGGTTTGGTTGAGGATGCCGGAGACATCGATCGTTGCGGCCGCCGATCCCAACGAAGCGGGCCTGGCAAAGGAGTTGAAGAAGCTGAAGATCGATCGCGGATATACCGACTATCGGAAGATGTTGAGTGCACTGCGACCGGATATTGTCGCCGTCTGCCCACGGCACGCTGATCAACATCGCGACATGGCCGTGGCCGCAGCCGAAGCTGGCGCCAAGGGGATCTACATTGAGAAACCTTTCTGCCCGACCCCGGCCGAAGCCGACGAGATCTCGGCCGCCTGCAAGAAGCGCGGCACCAAATTGGCCATCGCCCATCGCAATCGTTACAACCCGACACTCGCCGCCATTGATACGTTGATCGCCGAAGACGGCATCGGCCGCCTGCTGGAAATCCGCGGTCGTGGCAAAGGCGATCGTCGCGGCGGTGTGGAGGATCTCTGGGTGCTTGGTTCGCATGTGCTAAACCTGATGCACTATTTCGGCGGCGATCCCTTGTCCTGTTCGGGAACGCTCTACCAAAACGGAAAACGCGCGACCAAGGCGCATGTCCGCGTTGGCGGGGAAGGCCTCGGACTGATGGCGGGCAACGAACTCCACGCCCGCTACGAGTTTTCGAAGGGCGTCATCGGCACCTTTGATTCCATCGCCAATGATGGCACGCGCAATGCCGGATTCGGACTCCAACTCGTTGGCAGCAAGGGCATCGTGAACATCCAGTGCGATCGAACGCCCTTGGCGCACTTCGTTCCCGGCAACCCCTTTGCTCCCACCAAGGAGCCGCGTCCATGGATCCCGATCACCACGGCCGGCCCGGGCAAACCGGAGGCGCGCGGAGTCGAATTGCAGGAAACCATGAACCATGTCCGACCCGCCCGCGAT
>JBMYQZ010000015.1:0-4289 GCA_049601855.1 Limisphaerales bacterium
GCGACGGTTTTGCATCCATGGACGCCGGGCCCACCAGGGGACAACTCACCACGCGACCGATCCGATTCAGTGGCCGGCAACTGTTCGTAAACGCTAACTGTTCAAACGGGGAGATGCAGGTCGAAGTGCTCGATAAATCCGGCAATGCCCTCACCGGCTTCAGCCGCGATGACTCCACATCCGCGCGCGAGGATAGAACCCTGATGCCGATCACATGGTCGAAAAAGCAACTCGCCTCACTTACCGGCAGGACCGTTCGTTTCCGTTTCCATTTGCGAAATGCCCGCCTCTTCGCCTTCTGGGTCAGCCCGGATGAATCCGGAGCCAGCCACGGTTACATCGCCGGTGGTGGACCGGGCTACACCTCGCACAAAGACACCGTTGGCAGAGCCGCTTTCAAACCATGAACGAGATATACCACTCAACATTTCGGTGACGGGTGTCCAAGACGCAGGATAAGACAAGGATGGGTGATTGCCAATCGCCGCGGAGTGGCCGGAGAATCCTGACCATGAAGAATCTCGCAATGGGGATGTTGTTGGTCATTGGCGGATCTGCGGATCTGACATGTCAGGCGGCCCGGACGTCTTTCGAACTGCCTGGTCGTAATCTCGGTGTGTGGCAACTGACGCATGATCCGGCGGTGCGGCATTGGGCGAACTATCACAACGTGCAGTCTTTTTCACCCGATGGGCGCTACGTGTGTTATATCGCGCAATACCCGGACAAGCGGGAGGGGATGAAGATCTTCGACTTGTGGAAGAACGAGGAGATCAGCCTCGGTCCCGGCGTCAATCCGCGTTGGGCGAAACATCACAACTGGCTTTTCTTTGCCCACTTCAATGACGCGAAGCGGACGAAGGACGTTCCCGGTAAGGAGACGATCATGTACGACGTCGAGGCCAGGAAACGAACGGTGGTCATACCCCTTCCCGGGGCTGAATGGCTTGGGGGCACGACGTTTGACGACCAGTGGCTGACCGGGGCGCAACGCTACCGGAGACAGAAACCGGAGTTTCGTCACGTGCGAATTCGGATTCCGGATGGTGGCTTTGAACGGATGCCGGAAGTCGTCGGCTCGCAACTGCTGCCCAATCCCCGGCATCCGGTCTTCTTTTCCCGGGCCGACAACAACGCCGATCCGTTCAAGGCAACACGTTACTTTTGGGATCTCGATGGATCCAATCGACGACTGGGCGTTCCCACGTTGCAGAAGTGCCACATGAGCTGGTTGGGCAATGGTGAGTTCTTGCTGCTCGGTAACGGGCTCGTCCGCGGTCGTAAATGGAACGAGCCCTTCCCGTCCAACGTCGAGATTCTGGCGAACGTGAGTGTCGGCGACATCAGTCCGTGCGGGAACAGCGGTCGTTGGGTTTGCGGCGATTCGAGCCTGGCGGATCTGCGCTCGGGTGATGGCTGGGAAACTTTTCATCCGCTCTCGATCGTCTGCTTTCCGGAGGCGATCGGTGACGCCTCGGGCATTTACGACGCGGATCCGAAGAGCAGTCCCGATGGCACGAAGATTTCGTTCGTGAGCAATTACCCTCTCAACGGTGGACCGCAGACATTGATTATGGACTCCGGCAAGAGCGACGTGACAGTCGCATCCACCGAAGGTTTTCCCGCGAGTGGCCGATTGGTGGTCGGGCGTGAAGTCGTTGCCTACACCCAAAAGACGGCGACGAAGTTTCTCGGTTTGAAACGACAGATGCACGGCACAGCCTACAGTGGCCTGAAACCAGGGCGCGTCATCACTTCATTTGAATCACGTCTGCTGACCGACGAAGAGTTCACTCGGGTCGGTCGGCACATCGGCCCGATGCGCAAGACGATCCCGAACACCGAGTCGCCCCTGTTTCGCCAGCGCATGACCAACCTCTACGTCGCCAAGGTCCGCCGGCCGGACCGACCGTTCCTGCGCCGGGTCGGCAACGTGATCGAGGTCATTCCCGGAGAGAATCATCGCGAGACGCGTGGCTATCTCGTGGGCACCACGGTTCTGATTCCGGGCGCGAGGATCAAGCTGCCAGCGACTGGAACCATCCATGTTCGCGCTCGTGAATGGTCCGACTTCGAGAGTGAAAAATCGAACGCGATCGAGCTTCGGCCGAGCGACGAACTTAAAGTGCTCGAGGAAACGCCGAAGGACTTCTCCTGGACTTCGACTCGAAGAAAGAACGACCTCCGCGAGACGGTTCATGTTTATGACGGTGTGATTCGTCGCGAATGGTTCGAACGTGGCGTCCTCACCAAACGCCACGATCTGAACCAAGGAGGCAAGGCGACCCGACGCATTGCCTACGAGGACGGTAGAAGGAAGCAGCGCTCCTATTTCCAACCCGATGGCGATCCGGTCAGCGTTGAGAATTTCGACGCAAAGGGATTCGTCACCGAGCAGACTCGCTTCGCCAGCGACGGCACCGAGATCGACCATTGGTGGTTCGATGAGGGTTGGCCCGTCAAACGCCGCAGCAAAGGCACGGAGTGGATCAAGCGGGGCGATCGTTGGGGGTATTTCAAGAATGGAAAATGGATCGACACGCCGCGTTGATCACGAGATACGAAGCGTCATGAACGCCATTCGTCTCCTTCTCGCAGTCATGATCTGCTCCGCCGTCCAGGCGGCAGAGGAATATGAAAGCAAGGTCTATCGCCAGGTCGGCGAGGTTTCGCTTTCGATGCGGATCTACAAGCCGACGGATTGGAAACCATCCGACTCGCGTCCGGGGATCGTCTTCTTCTTCGGCGGCGGCTGGTCCGGTGGTTCGCCCGATCAGTTTCACGAACACTGCAAATATCTGGCCGGGCGGGGCATGGTTGCGCTGGCGGCGGACTACCGCGTCAAGCGGCGGCACGAGACCGGACCGGCAGACAGTACCGCCGACGCCAA
Source organism: Limisphaerales bacterium (assembly GCA_049601855.1). Lineage (GTDB taxonomy): Bacteria > Verrucomicrobiota > Verrucomicrobiia > Limisphaerales > JAYPXF01. Next base: position 2,891 of record JBMYQZ010000015.1, read on the forward strand.
GGCCGCCGTCGGCTGGGTGCGCGAGAAGGCCGGCAAGTTGGGAATCGATCCATCTCGAGTGGCAGCGGGCGGTGGATCAGCGGGCGGTCATCTGGCAGCGGCGACGGCGACGCTCGGAGAGGGCGAGGAAGTGCCGGACGTACTCGTCCTCTTCAATCCGGCACTCGATCTCATCTACGATCCGACGTACCCCAAACGCAAATGGAACGCCACCGTGGCGGAATTCAAGGCGCTGTCGCCGTTCCATACCCTCGATCGGACCTTGCCACCGACGGTGATCTTTCACGGCACGAAGGACGACGCCGTTCCGTTTCCAACCATCCAGGCGTTTGCAGCCAAGGCGAAGTATGTCGGTGCCGATCAAGTCCTGGTGCATGCGTACGAAGGTCGGCCGCATGGCTTCTTCAACCACGGTCGCGGGGACGGGGAGGACTACCGCGACACGGTGGGAAAAATGGATCGATTTCTCACCAAGTTCGGTTGGTTGAATTGGACGGTAAAGACACGCAAACAAGTGCGGGCCAAGGGCAAGGAGACGACGAAGGAATCAACGGTGAATTGGAAACCGCAAGAGACCGCCATCATCATTGTGGACATGTGGAACAATCACCATTGCGTGAGCGCCGCGCGCCGCGTGGTTGAATTGGCGCCGCACATGAACGAGGTCGTGAAGGCCGCTCGCGAGCGTGGCGTCTTCATCATCCACGCGCCGAGCGGTTGCTCCGACTACTACCAGGATCGAACCGTGCGGAAGAACGTCGCCGCGGCGCCTTTGGCCAAGATCGACATTCATTTCCAGTGGAATCACTTCAACCCGGACAAGGAAGGCCCCTTGGCCGAGCACTTGGAAAAGGCCGGTTGCTCTTGCGATACGCCGGAGATCTGCGGCCCGGACAAGCGTGTCTGGACCCATCAGATCAAAGCCATCGAAATGGCCGACATCGATGCCGTCAGCAGCAATGGTCAGGAGATCTACAATCTGCTCCAACAACGCGGCATCAAGAACGTGATCCTCATGGGCGTGCACACCAATCGTTGCGTCCTCGGTCGTCCCTTCGGTATCCGCCAGATGGTCTACGTCGGCAAGAACGTGGTCCTCTGTCGCGACCTCACCGATTCGTATCACCGTGAACCAGGCAAGCATTTCGAAGGCCTCGCCAAGATCATCCGGCACGTCGAGACCTGGTGGTGTCCGACGATCACCAGCGAGAGCATCACGGGAGCGAGGCCTTTTCGATTCAAAGAAGATCTCGGCGACAAAGTGCGCTGAGTCTTACTCACATGTCGCGCAACCAATCCCGGAGGGGTTCGAGGTCGTCGTCGTCGAGCGCCATCTTCTTCAGCGTGGATTGGGCGGCTTCGGAATCAGGGAGGGTGATGGCTTGGTGGATCCAGTCCT
>JBMYQZ010000015.1:4299-12174 GCA_049601855.1 Limisphaerales bacterium
GCCGAGGCGGCCGAGTTGGCAGGCGTAACAGGCGAGATTGTAGGGTATGATGGGTTCCGTGGGGAAGATTTTGACGGCGGGGTAGAGCGCGAGCCAAGCGGTCTCAATGGAGCCGTTCTCCATGCGGCGGGTGGCGTAGGCTCGGTGAATCCAACCGGACTCGAGATCAGGAGCGCATTCCACGAGGACGTCGGCGACGTCCCGGGCGGTGGTCCAATCCTCGCGTTGGGCAAGAATGGCCCACTTCATCTGGAGAGTGTCGGGGTGAAGTTCGCCGGCTTCGGAAATGCCGGCGATTTCAACGAGAGCTTCGTCCGTGTTGCCGAAATCCAACCAGCCCTCGGCCGCGAGGAGATAGTGCGAATCCGGTGGTTCCAGTGGGGCTATCTCTCGCCGGGACATGAATCAGAACAGGGTGTTCACCGCCGTGCCGATTACGCTGAGCGGGCCGGTGTCCTCGAGACCTTCAGTAGCCTTGTCAAGTTTCTGGAGGGTCATCTTGGCGTTCTTGTAGAGCGCAGGATCGTTGACAAGTTTGCCGGCACTGCCTTCACCACTGTTGATCTTCTCAAAGATCTCCTTGAGCGTGGTCATGGCAGTGGTCGTCTCGGTATAGAGAGTTTCGTCCTTCAACAGCCTGCCGAGCGTGCCTTGACCATTGTTGACCTGATCCATCGTGGATTGCGCACTGGCCAGGGTGGTCTTCATGTCACCAAAGATCGTCTGGGCTTCTTCAAAGGTGCCGGTGACCGTCTCCAGCGAACCCTTGGCGTCGGCAAACAAACCGCGTGCGTCGGTGAGCGCGGCATTGAGATTGGTCATGGTCGCCGTGCCTTCGTTGTAGAGTGAGTCATCGGCAAGAAACTTGCCCATCGTACCTTTGCCGTCGCGCATGTTGGAGGACACCTCCTCCATGTCACTCAAGATGGACGTGATCTTGGGATTGTTCTGATTGAGGAAGTCGGTCATCGGGCCGAGGACGTTCTGGATCGAATCGCCGCTGAAACTTTTTGTGAGGTTCTCGATGCCGCCGGCGACGTTGTCGAGCTTTGCCATCATCGCGTTGAAGTCGGGTTGCTCCTTGGTCTCGATGACATCATCGGCGTTGAAGGTGTTCGGCGCGGCGCCGAGCGTCAGGCTGACAAAGTTCTCACCCACCAAACCGGCGGATTGAATCGTGGCGACCGAATCGGTGCGTACTTTTTGAACTTCGTCGACCTTCATGGAGACGCGAACGCCATCCTCCAGAAATTTGAACTTCGACACGCGGCCGATGCGGACGCCGGCCATCTTGACCGGGTCGCCGGCTTTCAGTCCCACGACCGTCTTGAAGTCGGCATGCAGCGGGTAGCCTTTCTTGAAGACATCAACGCCGCCCGAGAGTTCGATGAGCAGCACGGCCGCGAGGGCGGAGAAGGCGAAGAAGACGCCCAACCTGGTTTCGAGTGATCCTTTCATGATTCAGTCTCTTTCTGTTTGCGTTGAAAACTGGCGTTCAAAAATGTCTGCACTTCTTTGCTCTCACTGTTGCGAACTTCGTCGGGAGTGCCGAGGGCGAGTATCTTGCCGTGCCGAATGATGGCCACGCGATCCGCGATGCCAAAGCCGAGATCCCGGTCGTGGGTCACCACGATGGAGGTCGCCCCGGTGGAATCACGCATGTTGAGAATCTCTTCACCGATCGTGACCGAGATCAGCGGATCCAATTCGCTGGTGGGCTCATCATAGAGGATGAGCTGCGGGTCCATCACGAGAGCACGGGCAATGGCGACGCGTTTCTTCATGCCGCCGGATAGTTCGGTGGGCATCTTGTCCTCGGCGCCTTCCAGTCCGACGATCGCCAGTTTCTCCAAGACGATCTGGCGGATGTCCTGAGCCGGTTTCAGTCGATGTTCCTTCAGGTAGAGTCCGACGTTGTCGGCCACGGAAAGTGAACTGAGCAGGGCTCCGGATTGAAAAACCATCGCAATCCGATATTCGCTGAGGAGTTCCGGGGAGGTGATCTCGTGCCGATCAATGACGACCTTGCCACTGGTCGGACTCTCGAGTCCGACGAGGTGCTTGAGCAGGACGCTCTTGCCGCTGCCGCTCGGCCCCATGATCACGAAGATCTCACCGCAACGAACATTGAAAGAGATCCCTTTCAGCACCTCATTGTCACCAAAACTCTTGCAGACGTTTTGCACGTCTACACACACCTGACCGTTGTTGCGCTCGTCCGCCATGTTCACAGGTCCAGTCGCAGCAAAAGGCGCGACGCAAAGTAATCGGTGATGAGGATGAGGATGATAGAATTGACGACGGCTTTCGTAACCGAGCGGCCGATCCCGCGCGGACCACCGATGGTGGTCAAGCCCTGATGGCAGCTCACGAAGCCAATGATGCCGGCGAAGATCAGGCTCTTGATCAGGCCGTTGAGGACGTCCAGGCCATCGACCGAGTTCGCCAGGCTGCTGAAGTAGGACTGCCAGGAAATTCCGATGTCTGGATTCGTGGCGCTGACGATCGCACCGCCCACCCAACCAATCAGGTCGGCAAAAACAACGAGACAGGGAAGCGCGATGCAGACGGCGATCACGCGCGGCACCACGAGGTAGTGAATCGGATTGATGTTCATCGTGCGCAAGGCGTCGATCTCCTGGTAAACGGACATCGAGCCGATTTCCGCAGCCATCGCCGATCCAATTCGTCCCGCGATCAAGACGGACATCATCACGGGAGCCAGTTCCTTGCAGACCGAAAGCCCGACCACGGCACCGACGACACTCGACAATCCTTGTTCCACCATCGGTGGACCGGTCTGGATGGCCAACACGCCGCCAATGAAAAATGAGAGCAGGCAGGCCATGAACAGGCTGGCATAGCCAATGTCGAACAGTTGTTCGATCACCTTGCGCAGCTGTCGAAACACCAGTGGCAACGCACACCATGTGCGCCAGACCAAGAGGGCGAGTTTGCCAATATCACGAAACATCAGGATCGGTATTGCCCGGGACTCACCGGGCGGATCTGGATGGGACCAAAAACGGGTTGCAGACCGGTGGTCTGGCTGTCCGCATTGGTTGTGCCATCTCTTTTGCGGACGGGATGAAACCATCTCCACCTGGTCCCGTCAGTCGTTTTTCTCGTGTTTAGAAGCCCAAAGAAATAGCTGTTCACCCGTTCCGAGGGAGAGACCCGGCGACGCCACACATTCCACAGCAACGATTCGGATCGGGTCTTGGTTTCCTCATTCTTCTCAGATCGCCAGAGGGCCCAGAGGGGAGACCAATTCCGCTCCACGCCCTTTTTGCTGGCTAATACTGGCGCGAGGATGGACAGCACCTGCAGGCGCGATTTGCCGTTGACCTTGCGATACGAATAAAGCGGCCAGAGGTCTTGGCGATGAAGATTCTTTCCGGTCTGCGGGTTGTGCTCCCGGAGATTGTTGAAAAGGAAGAACATCACGCGTTGACGGCGTCGTACGAGATCTTCGTTGTCGACGGTCTGCGTCTTCAGCAGCGGCCAGAGGATAGTTCCCGATGATTGCTCATCATTTTCCGCATAGCTGTAGAGCGGGAAGAGCCGGTTCATGTGTTTTCCTTCACCGCGCGCCAAGCCCCAGATGGGATACGGAAATCCCCATTCACGGTATTGCCGTTCGCGATCATCGACATAGCGAAAGAAAGGCCAGAGGACCGCGGTTTCATCCCGCGCCGGTGAACGCAGCACATTGAACATGCCGACCACAGTCGTTTCCTTCGCTTCATTGGTGGACCCGATGTCGGTGTGATGGCGAAACATAAATGGCCACGCGGCGAATTGTTTCCGATGACTGGGCATGAATACCTCCAAGCCAAGGTAGTCATTGGTGATGTAAGGCTTTTTCACCTCATCGCCCACCAGCGGCCAGAGTTGCCAGCCTCGGAGATTATCGCCTCGGCGTAGGTGAAAGAACGGGTAGAGGTAATTGTATGTCTTTACGTCCCGCTTCCGCGTCATGCTGTAGAGGGGAAACATCACCACCGTGACCTCATCTCGCAGCATGCGATTGTGGATCGTGCCGTAGAAGGGCATCAGAGCCGTGTAGTTTTTGGCTTCGTTGGTAGAACGCTGCTGGAAGTAGAAGGGAAAGATCGTGAGCTTGTTTCGAACCGACTCATCCTGCTCCGATGAATCAGACAGGCTGAGCAATTGCATCAGTTGTACTCGATTGTCCTCACCGAAACGATCGTAGGTGAGCAGCGGATAGAGGACGTCGATCTCTTCGTATTCGAGGTCCGGGTTCCATGTGCGCGACACGAAGGGAGGGACCGCCCACTGTCGCTGTGAGCCTGATTGCTCCGCGTAGTAAAACTGTCCGACTGCCTCCCGCCGCACGCCCGGTTTGAGCGTGAGTTGGAAATCGTGGATCAGCGGTCCGGCCTGATACTTCAGCGTCGTGGATTTCGCCGTAGTGAGAGCACAGGTAGCCTGCTGGACCAGTACCCAAAAAGTGCACAAAATCGCCAGTTTCAGTCCAGAAATTTGAAATTTTCGCCCAATTCTTTGCCCCATCTGCGCATCATGCTAGCCGCGGATACTTTATCGGCTTCAGTTTTAAATAGGTAATCATCTTTAACGTTACCGAATGTTACGGAAATCAGGTATTCACCGTAAACATCTACTTAAAGTTTGACTTCTCTACCAACGAGACTACCGTCTGCTTTCAGTTGATTGAGGTTTTAGTTGGCCTCGGTTCCTCACAGCCCAGCGACGAAGGGTGCATTCACGTCGCTGGGTTATTTTTTTGTCCATCCTGCTTTCATAAGCAAGCTTATCAATGCGGGCAAAAACGTGAGTGCGGCGATCATGCAAGTCAGCGTCCCAATGGACATCAAGTATCCCAAGCTCTCGATCCCTTGATGGTCCGCCACTGAGAGACTTCCAAAGCCGGCAATCGTCGTCAGACCGGAGACCAAGACCGCTTTTCCTGTACTCATGGAGAGAAAGGACGCGGAGCCTTCTTCCTTGAACCGGTTCAAGATGTGAATGCCGCTCGTGACGCCGATCCCCGCGACCAGTGGGAGCGTCATGATGTTGGCTGGATTGAAAGGCAATCCCACCCAACCCATTACGCCCACGGACCAGACGGCACCCATGGCCACCGGCATTAGTGCGAGGAACATACATACGATCGAACGAAAATGGATGAGGACCATAACGGCGGTCGCCGCGAGTGCGTAGAGTGCGGCTTCCACATAACTGTCCTTGAGGAGCGTGGTGTATTCGAGCATCTGCACGGGCGTGCCGGTCACCTCCTCATCAATCGTGCGAAGTTCACCGACGAATTCTGCCTGGTGGTCTTTGTTCCAGACGTCTTTCTTCGGGTAGACTTGGAGAAGGTGTTTGCCGTTGATGCCAATGAAACGGTTTCGCAAGCTCGGGGGCAGATCGGCGGCGGTCATGGCTCCGTCGTGTTTTTGCCGTGCCAGTGAGGCGAAGGTATTGTGCAAATCGTCAAGGAACGCCCGTTGAAAATAGGCGATCTGCGCGGCGGCTTTCTCCAGCGGCAGATGGTTCAGGCTCTTCCGCAGCCTCTGGACGGAATCCCAGACGTCCTGTAGTTGGAAATAGAGTTCGCTCTCTCCCTCAGCGTCCTGAACGGCGCGCTTCGCCGCCCCAATGTAGCCTTGGAACGAGTACATCACTTGGCTGACCGTTCGCGGTCGCACGGGGCTCTCGTCGGGAACAGCGAACCGCACGGATGCGGCAAGTTCGGTGATCGCCCGAATCTGATCGAGACGCGGCGTGGGATCAGCGGCCATGAACTCTGCCATCGACTTGATCTCCGCAACGGAGGGAAGCTCGAGGATCTCGGCGCGCAATTCCTCAGCGTGATCGAGCGAATCAGCGAGGACGGCGGCGTAGAGCACGGAGTTTCCGGAACGCTCGATAAGTTTCTCCTCCGTCACCACCGCGGGCAGACCGTCCGATTGCATGTGGAGCAGGTTGTAGTCGAATGTGACCCGGTCTCCGAAAAACTGCGTCGCCGCCACCCCGCTCACCATCAGCGTGGCGAAAGTCACCGCACCGGGACGCTTCAGCCAAATCTGCTCAATCTTACTGCGTCTTTGGTGGGACGTTTCCGCCTTGGCGTGATCAATGACGCTTTGCTTCCCGCGCACGAGCAGGATCGGAAGGAGCGTCATCATCGGAACCAGGCTGAGCAACAGACCACCGCCGGCAATCAATCCCATTTCCTGGATCCCCTTGAACTCGGTGATCGCCATCGCAAAGAAAGCCGCCGCCGTAGTGAGCGCGCCGGTGAAGATTCCCTGCCCTGTCTGCACGAGTGAAATCCGGATCGCATCCCGTTCCGATTGGCCGAGTCGGAGTTCCTCCTCGTAGCGCGACACCAGGTGCACACCGAAGTCGATTGCCAGCCCGATCAGCATCGGGGCGAAGGTGATCGTGAGGATGTTCAGGTGCCCAATGACGAACGTCGTATAGCCCATCGTGTAGGCCAAGCCGATCATCAGGCACACCGTGGCCTTGATGGGCCGTCCGGTTTCCTGGTAGCCGTAGACGAAAATGATACCAACCAGGCTCAGCGCAATGATCGAGGCGGCGATCGTGTCTTTCTGCGACTGCTCCATCTCCGCGAGTTCGAGGATCAACTCGCCAGTGACGCCGACGCTCACACCGGGAACCTCGGTGCGAATCTCGGCGACCATCGCCTCCAGCCGTTCCACGGCTCTCTTCTCCACGTCATCGTTGGCCGGCTGGACCGTGGCGAGGTAGATGCGCCCTTCGTCAAAGGTGATATAGAGTTGGTTCTGTGCTTCCGGTCCGCCGAACAGCGCAGTGATACCCGGCGATGGCGGTCGGCCGGAACGATGGAGACTGTCGTTGGCCTGATCGACGATTCTTTGGAGGGAAGGAAGCGAACCGATCAACTTGTCCACCTCCTCGCGCGGCTTGTCCTGCGACAAGCGAAACTCGGTGTTGATCAGCTGGAAGACCGAGATGAAATTCGTCGCCGTCGCAAACTTGTCGACGAACGGTTTGAACTCCGCCAACTGCTCGTGCAACGCCTGCAGCTCGTCCTTTTTCAGGAACATCAACGCCTTGTCACCAAGCATCGTGAGGTCACCCTTGTAGAAAGGATTCGCAAACAGTTCCGGCTCCGCTTCCAGTCGCGCCCCAAGTCGCTCGACGAATTGCCGATTCTTTTCGAAGTCGCTGCTTTCCACGACGATCACCAGGTCGTCCTCAATAGGAAACTCCTCGCGATACTTCAGGAAATTCTGGTGATACCGCTTCTCCGAACCGACCAGGTCATTGCGTGACGTCGAGAACTCCAGCTTGTAGACCGTGAAACAGACGCAGACGAGGAAGAGGACGATCTGCGGGTAGAAAAACCAGCGCGGCTTCGAATGCACCACATCCGCCAGAGCAGCGAGGACACGTTCGGCCAGCGATGGTCTGGAGTCCGGCATGGATCAGCAATCGGTGATCAGTAATCAGTCCGGTGACCAGCACGCGCTCGGGGAGCAAAGACTGATCACTGAATACTGATCACTTCACTCCCCATCCTCCGGCAGTTCCGCGTTGTGATAGACCGAGTTCACGTCGTCGTGATCCTCGATCTTCTCCAACAGCGTGTTCAAGGTCTTCGCCGTGGCGGCGTCGGCGGGAACCGTCAGCTCCGGAATCTGTGAGAGCTGGGCGACTTCCGTCGCGATACCTTTCTCTTCCACGGCCTTGGCAACCGCTTCGAAAGTGTCGGGCGCCGTTTCGATGGTGAATCCTTCGGGCTCACTCTTGAAATCTTCCGCACCGGCTTCGAGAGCCAGTTCCATCAAATCATCTTCTTCGGCATTCTCCCGCGCGACCACGACCTGCCCCTTCTTC
>JBMYQZ010000015.1:12184-21534 GCA_049601855.1 Limisphaerales bacterium
TTCTTCTGGAACAAGCGGGTAACCGCGCCCGCAGTCGCAAGGTTGCCGCCTGCTTTCGTCACGTAGCTGCGAATGTCAGAGGCCGTGCGATTGCGATTGTCCGTGCTGATTTCAGCAAGGATGGCAACACCTCCGGGAGCGTAGATCTCGTAGGTCAGATCTTCGAAGACCGTGCCATCGTCGCCACCGGAGCCCTTGCTGATCGCGCGCTCGATGTTGTCCTTCGGCATGTTCGCCGAGCGGCACTTGAGGAGCATCATGCGCAAACGCGGATTCATGTCCGGGTCTGGCCCACCTATGCGCGCGGCGATGGTCACCTCGCGGCTGAGCTTCGCAAAGATCTTGCCTCGTTTGATGTCATTCGCGCCTTTCGCGCGCTTGATGTTCGCCCATTTACTATGTCCTGCCATGACTGATCAATTCGTCCTGTGGTTCTACAAAAACCGCCGTGCCGTAGCAAAGCACTTCGGTGATGCCGACACCAATCTCGTTTGCATCGTAGCGCATTCCGACGACCGCGTTCGCACCGAGTTCGGCGGCGTGTGCGAGCATCTGGTTGAAGGCATCGTCCCGCGCCTGCTCGCACATGTGGGTGTACATCGTGATGTTGCCACCAAAGATCGTCTGTATTCCCGCCGCGAAATTCCCCACCCAAGACCGCGAGCGCACGACCAAGCCACGCACCACCCCCAACGACCGCACCGTCCGATAGTTCGGAATATCAAAAGCAGTCGTGGTCAATGGATGCGTGGCACTCACCGGAGCCGGGATTGAAGCGAACCGAACAGGGCGGCGGAAGCGAAATCTTCCGTTCAGCCAGCAATCCAGAAGTAAACCACCCCGATGATCGACAAAACACAGGCCCAGCCGGCCGCGAGGCCAAGCAATGCTGTCTTGCCCGGTATCGGGATCTCCCAGTTGCTGTTCGGGAAGAAGACCTTGCGCGGTCCGGGTTCCATGCCTTGAGGCAAAGTGCACGATTCGGTCAGTTCCTCGTCCGGCTGCACTGGGGTGCGGAGGAGGCCATAGAAGCGATCCAGTTTCTCATCGGAAACCGGTTGCGTGAAAAGGCTCACCACGATCCCCGCGCCAAATCCCGCGATGATGTACATCAGCATCTGCCAGGGGAGAAAGATCTTCCCACTCTTCACGACGCCCCAATCAACCAGGAACTGCAACTGCGTCACCCCCTGCACGAATTCCGGTCGCGTCGTCATCCACCACGTAAGCATGGCGCCAAGGGTCGCGGCCCAAGCACCGGCCACGGTAGTGCGGCGCCAGAAGATTCCCAACCAGAACGCCATCGCGACCATCGTGTTGATCTTCCAGAGATTCTCCAGCAACGGGATGACGCCGGTGGCCAGAAAAGCCAGCAGCACCCCACCGCTCACGGCAATCAATCCGGCGAAACGCGAAATGTTCAAGTAGTGTTTGTCCGGCTTCCCGGGATTAAGCGGCTTGTAGATGTTGTTCGTCACCAAACCGGAGGAAGCGACCATGAACGAATCGCAGGACCCCATCACCGTGGCGAGCAAGGCCGCGATGAAGAGACCCAACAGTCCTGGCATCAACGTGGGCAGAAAATCACGCGCCACCTGCCCGTAGATCAGATCCGGTTCCGTAATCGTATTTCCGTAGTACGCCACGGCGCCCAATCCGGTCACTGCCCACGCAACCGTGCAGATGCGTTTCAACATCGTGCCGCCCATGAATCCAACGGCGCCTTCGATCTCCGTCTTGCCAGCCGCGCAGGTGCCCATGTTCTGCGGCTGTACCGCGACCCCGAGCAAGGCGTTGACCGTGATCATGAAGATGAACCACACCCCGATGTCACCCGGCGCCACGAGCGACATCATGTCCGCATCCGGACTGATTTCGACGAGCTTCGCCTTCATGCCGGACAAACCGCCAACCGCGTTCAAGACCAACGGCAGCAACAGAAACGAAAACACGATGGTAAGAATGCCCTGAATGAAGTCCGTCACGATCGCGGCCGTGAGTCCACCCGCCAGACCGTAGATCACGAACAGAATCGTGATGCAGGCGATCGTGGTGTGGGTCGGCAGTTTCCCATCAGTTACCGCGTCAATGATCACGCTTGATCCCTTCAACATCAGTCCGATGTTGACCATGAATTTTCCAAGACCGATCGCCGCGTAGAGACCGGACACACTGCGATCAAAGCGTGCTTCGAAAACATCCCCGGTCGTCTGCGCCCGAAAGCGCCGCATCATCGGTGCGATCAGCCAGAAGAACGGCGTCACAAAGAGCCACTTCCAAGAATACCAGATGCCCGACAGGCCGGTGGTGTAAGACTTGGAAGCGACGCTCACCGCCTGATCCGAATGCGTGGCCGTTCCCAGCCCATGCATCATCATCATCACCTTGCCAAAACGACGCGGCATGATGAATTCACTCGTCGACTTCACCCGCCGCGAAGCCCAGATCCCGATCACGGTAATGCCGCCAAGATAGGCAGCCAACGCCAGCAGATCGAATATGTGCAAGCCAAACATGGACGAATTTTGGCGACGCTAACAGGCGGTTGTCGGAGGGGGAAGTAATCAGTGATCGGCCCTAATTTATCAGTATACTGAAGCGCGACCGCACAAAACTGACGACCGACAACTGATCATTGATTACTCTCGAAAAATGAACCGCCGCTCCTTCCTCGCGCAGCTCGCTGCTGCTTCCGCCCTGCCCGCCATTGCCCAAGCCGGACCGTTTACCGGTCGGATCTACAAGGCCGTGAAGGTCACGATGATCCGGACGGGCAAGACCACGATTGACAAGTTCAAGATCGCGCAGGATGCGGGGTTTGACGGGATCTCGTTGTTTGCACCCGATCGATTCGATTTGAGAGAGGCGCTGGCCGCGCAGGACAAGACGGGTGTGAAGATTCACAACGTCAACGGCACCTACCACTGGAAGGAGCGCTTGAGCGATCCCGATCCTGCAGTGCGCCAGAAGGCGGTGCAGAACCTCAAGGACAGCATCCAGTTCTCCGCGGATTGCGGGGGCAGCTCCGTGCTGCTGGTGAACGGCAAAGTGACCGATCCGGTGAAGGAGAATCACGAACACGTGAGACAACGTTCGATCGAGGGAATCGAAAAAGCACTTCCGCTCGCGTCACGCGTCGGCGTTCGCATCCTGTGCGAAAATGTCGGTAATGGCTTCTGCCCGGACGCGCAGCAATGGGCTGACTATCTTGACAGTATCGACAGTCCGTTCGTCGGTGCGTTCTTCGATATTGGCAATCATCACGGACTCGGCGGGGCGCCGCGTTGGATTCGCACGCTCGGCAATCGCGTCGTCAAGATCGACATCAAGGATCGCAATCTGCAGCGGGACAAGAACTGCAATCTTTTCGATGGCCACGTCGATTGGGCCGAGGTGCGAATGGCCTTGCAGCAGATCGGATTCAGCGGCTGGGCGACGGCGGAAGTCGGCGGCGGTGACGCTGCGCGGATGAAGCAGGTCGCCGAGCGAATGGACCAGGCGCTGGGACTTTGACCTGAACGCGCGAGCCCAAGCCGTCTCTATGGAGTTAAACCACGAATGAACACGAGCGAGGAGGGGCAATCGGCGCAGGCAACTCAAGCAGTTCACTTCCGACTCTGTATTCGTGTTCATTGGTGTCCATTCGCGGTTCTTCCAACGACATAGCTCGGCCGCATTAGAAACTCATTTAGCCCATCATGTCCCCACTCGGTGTCCTGCTCATTGCGATCATCTTTGCCCTGCCAATCGCCTGGCTTGCATCTGAATTCCGAGGCAGTCGCGCCCTGCGAATCAGCCTGGGAATTCTATCGATAGGTGTGACGGCGGCATGCGTCTGGGGGTTGAGCGGTCTTCTCGCACGATTCTCATTCAACGCCTGGTACGGCGGCGCGACCAGCAAGCTGATCAGCACATCAATCAAACACGTTGAAGAAGGTCACGTTGAACGCGTGCTCGATGCCTGGCGAGGAATCGAGCTGCAGTATCGTCCGACCTACGAGAACCGGGCTCACTACGACAACCTCGTGGCGGAAGCGACACGTCAGATGAACGGAGATATGCGAATCGAATCCGGGTCGTCTTGGGATGTTTCAGCATTGGGGAAGGAGTCGTGGCTGGGGCATTGGAGCGACGGACACGGATATTGGATTGTCATCAACAGCCTGGGGCAACCGTTCGACATCATACAATCCGCACAACCACGCGAGAAAGTGCACTCCGTGTCGATTTCGTCGGACTTCTCCGAACTGAGTTTCAAAGAGGGCGATCAGTGGTTGCACACGCTGACGCTCAAGAACCAATACGAAGCGAGTTACGAGTGGTTCGATCTCGGCAAAGGTAAGGTCTGGGAGACGAGGCCAATCTACAAGTTGATCCATGCGTCTGATGAGCAAAAGCAAATGCCCCACCGAGCGGATCCAGCAAACGGAAGTCGGGCGCCATGCTCAGCGGGTGGATCACCATCATCGACGACGGCGACTCGTCCCTGACGGAGCGATCATTTCAGATTGCCCTTATTTGCTTACGTCGTAGCAGGTAAGCGTATTCTGATCGCGGATGTAGAGTCGGGCGCCGGCGACGACGGGGTGAGCCCAGGAGGGACGGCCGGTTTTCGGAATGCTGATGCGGCCTTTCTCCACGTATGCGTTCGGACTGGCAGCAACGAGAGCGAGGGAGTTCTTCTCGCCGAGGCAATAGAGGTGACCGTCGGCATACATGAGCGAGCCTTTGCCGACACTGCGATCGCTCCAGGCGATGTCACCGGACTTGTAATTCATGCAGATGAGACCACCGCTTCCGAAGCCGTAGAGATGATCGCCCACGAGGACCATGCCACCGTGATGGTTCTGCATCGATTTCTCGAAATAGACTTCTTCGGCGGACCAACGATTGCCATTGCGGGAGATCTTGGCGAGGCCGCCACCGGTGCCGTAGGCGGAGGCAGTGAAGACAAAGCCGTCGTGATAGACCGGAGTGGAACAATTGGCGGTGCCGTTGGCAGAATTCTTGTAACTCCACAACAGCTTGCCGTTCTTCGCATCGACGCCGACAACACGTTCGCGGGTGAACTGAATGATCTGCGTCAGGCCGTGAACATTGGCGATGATGGGTGAGGAATAATGGGCCGCATCCGTCATTCCCTCACTGCGCCAGACGACTTCACCGGTGTTCTTGTTGAGGGCGGCAATCGCGCCTTTGCTGCCACCGGGGGTGACGATCAAAAGATCTCCATCGAGCAAGGGGCTTTCGCTGTAGCCCCAACCGGGACGCCGGCCGCCGAGATCGGCAACCATGTTCAAGTGCCACATGGTGCTGCCGGTGGCAACGTCGTGACAGGAAACATCACCGTTACCGCCTTCGACGTAAACGACCTTGCCGTCGATGGTCGGAGTACCACGTGGGCCATCTCCTTGGTTGTTACGATAGCCGCCGTTGACACGTTTGAGGTCTGACTTGCTCAGGATTCCGTCCCGTTTGGGGTGAAACTTCACGAAGTATTTTTCAACTTCCTCGGCAGTGAGCACACCGTCGCGACCTCTTTCTCGGGTGGAAAAGTATTTGATCATTTCATCACGTGTGAGTTGGCCGTCACCACGACGTTCGCCCGGCTTGCGGCTATCGATGTTGCGGAAGAGTTGTTGCAGCAGGGTGTTGCGAGATTCGCGCTGAGAGATCTGTTTGTCACCGTCCTGATCGCTGGCTGCGAGAGCGGCATCGGCACGGGAAGCCGCCATGGTCTGGAAATTGCCGCGCTTGGCCTGATCGATGCGGCCCATCTCACGGATGATTGACCCGGGGATTTCGCCACCTGTCAGTTTGCCATCGCCGTCCTTGTCGAGCTGATTCATGAAGCGCGCCGTCCGTGCCGCCGCGATCTTGGCGACATCACCTGAGTCGTCGGCTTCGTCGGCGCCAATGAAGCGCGAACCCAGGCCTCCCATCGCTTCGACATCATCCAGCTTTCCGTCCTTGTTTCTGTCCATGCGGGTGAAGTCGGTATTGATCTTCTTCTCCAAGGCTTCAATCACCGGGCGCGGTTGCACGGCCCAGAGCAGCGAGCCATCCTTCTCACTCAGAGCGATGATGTGTTCCACACCATCGAGATCGCCCTGCGTGATGATGCGACCGTCGGCGACGGACACCGAGGAGTAACCCACGCCGACTTGGTCGGATTTCCAGAGCACCTTCGGACCCTCCTCCGGCCATTGCGCCAAGAGGCCTTTCTCAGTGGAAAGATTGTTACGATCAGCGCCACGCCATTGTGGCCAAATACCGGGACTGGCGGTCAATATCTGTGAGCCGAGAGTGAGGAGGACCGTCGACAGGAGAACACGATTCAGTGGAGTTTTCATTGATGGTGAACGGGTGTTTCAGGGTGGACATTAACCATGTTCGACCCTCCGATACCAGAAGATGTATCGCGTAGTCATCGGGATCGCACTAATTGCCAGGCTCACGCTGCCGCTGGCCGCCCAGCCATACGACATCATCATCGAAAACGGCCGGATCGTGGATGGCACGGGCAACCCATGGTTTCACGGAGACCTCGCCATCCGGGGTGATCGAATTGTGGTGGTGGGTCGTCTGCCGACCGCCAACGCCAAGAAACGAATCGATGCCCGAGGGCTGGTGGTGGCGCCGGGGTTCATCGACATCCATTCCCATTCGGATCGGACGTTGTTCCTCGACGGCCGCGCGCCGAGCAAGATTCGGCAGGGAGTCACCACGGAGATCCTGGGCGAAACCTATTCGGGGGGACCATACCAGGGAAAGCTGCCGGCCCGGCGTGTCCCGATCGGTGCGGAAACGAAGGTCATTGCCAGTCTCGGAGATTTCTTCACCGCGCTGGAGGAATCGCAGATCGCGGTCAACGTCGCTTCCTATGTCGGCATCGGCAACGTCTGGCAATGCGTCATGGGCCATTCATTCGAGCGACCTTCCAAGGCACAGCTGAAGCAAATGCAGCAACTGGTGGCGGAAGCCATGAAAGACGGGGCCCTGGGTCTGTCGACCCAGGTCATGACGCCGCCGGGTTCGCTGGCGAACACGGAGGATCTGATCGCGTTGGCGAAGGTCGCGCGTCGTCACGGCGGCATCTATTCCAGCCACATTCGCAATGAAGGTCTCGGGGTCTTTGAGGCCGTGAAGGAGGCCATCGCCGTTGGTGAAGCCGCCGACATCCCGGTGGATGTGATCCATCTGAAGATCGCGGATCAGGTGTATTGGGGACGGATGATCGAGGTGATCGAAATGTTCGAATCCGCCCGCGCTCGCGGCGTGAACATTCAGGCGAACGTCTATCCTTACACACGCGGCAACAACAACCTCGTCAGCATTATTCCTCCGTGGGCTCATGAAGGCGGTCGTAAGCGCCTGTTGGAACGACTGCGGGACCCAGAACTGCGCACGAAGATAAGGCACGACATCGAGAACGGTATCCCGGGTTGGTACAACCACTACACCGCCGTGGGCCGGGATTGGAGCCGGATGCTGATCGCGGCCAACATTCCGCTGAAAGGCAAGACGATGGCCCAAATCATCACGGAACGCAGCAAGGCCGTCCCCAAACCGGATGCACTCGACGTTCTTTTCGAGTTGTTGCTGGAATTCAATGGCTCTGTCAGCACGGTCTACGCTCATCATCAGGAAGCCGACATGAATCTCGCCCTGTCTCAACCCTGGTGCTCCATCGGCTCGGACGGGGCCGCGTATGCTATCGAAGGTCCACTGCGAAGAGGGAATCCGCATCCGCGAAACTTCGGCACTTTCCCCCGTGTGTTGGGCCGCTATGTCCGTGAACGCAAGTTGCTGACACTGGAGGACGCGGTTCGCAAAATGACCTCACTCAATGCAGCCAAGGTGGGACTCCAACATCGCGGCCTGTTAAAGCCCGGATACTTTGCGGACGTCACGTTGTTCAATCCGGAGGAGGTCATCGACCGGGCCGAATACACCGATCCGTTTCATTACAACGAGGGCATCGAATACGTGATCGTAAACGGGGTGCTGGTATTGGACCACGACGTCCACACCGGCAAGAAACCCGGTCGCGTTCTGAAACGCAACTAGATCAACCTCGTCTTGCCAGGTTGGGCGGGTACCGGTTCCGGAAACTTCATGTCCCAATCGAGTTTGTCTGGCATCGTCTTCAGCTTGGACTCGAGGGCCTGCTTCCAAGTGACGGCCTTGCCCGTGTAAGCGGACATGCGTCCGGCGATGCCCATGAGCGTGCTGTTCACCATGCGGTCGCCGTCGTTGGGAACGATGCCCTGACGCAGGTCCGCGTAGAGTTCGTCGTGTTCTATCTGATGGGAACTGACCTTGGGGCCCTTGTAACGCCAGCTGTTCTCGCCACGGATCGTGGCCGTGCCCCAGCCGAGTTCGCAGGTGCCTTTGGTGCCGATGACGAGGTCCTTGTGTTCGTTGTGGCAGCCGGTCAGGTAGCGCGTCTTCAGGATGGCGACGAGACCATTTTCGTATTCGTAAGTGACATCGAACTGGTCCCAGATGTCGCCCAGCGTTTGTTGGTGGCGAGCGCCGGAAGCAATGACCCGGGTCGGCGCCTTGTCTCCCATGATCCAGGCCATCTTGTCGATGCTGTGCACGGAGATTTCGAGGATCAGATCGCCCGAGAGCCAATTGAAATAGTGCCAGTTGCGAAGTTGGTATTCGAGGTCGCCCTGTTCTGGTTTTCGAATGCCATCGAAACGCGCCAATCGGCTGCTCATGCGCGTCGAATAAACGCTGCGAATTTCACCAATCTCACCGTCGCGGATCCGACGAATGGCTTCGCGGTAAGCCGGTTGAAAGCGCATGTTGAACCCGGCTCGAATGGCCAGGTTCTTCTCCTTCGCCTCCGCCACGGCTTCAATCACAAGGCGGATACCGTGCGGATCCACAGCCATCGGTTTCTCACAAAAGATATGTTTACCCGCCGCGACCGCAGCCTTCAGGTGATAAGGACGAAAGCCGCCCGGAGTGGCGATCAACACCAGGTCGATGTCGCTCGCCAGCAACTTCGCATGGGCGTCCAAGCCGGTGAACTTGCGGGAGTCATTCAAGCGGATGCGCTGCGGGTCTTTTCCGAATTCGGCTTTCACCACGCCTTGCGTCTTTTCGATCTGTTCGGGAAACAGGTCAGCCACCGCCCAAAGCTCCGTCCGGCTGTCCGCTTTCATTGCCTGCACAGTCGCGCCGGTGCCACGACCGCCGCAACCGATCAGGCCGATCTTGATGCGTCCAGTGATCGGCGTGGCCGCCTTGGCCGGGGTGATGATCTGGGTGGATAATCCGGCGCCGGCAACGAGAGCGGTGGATTGCACGAATTGACGGCGCGTGGGCGCGGACTC
>JBMYQZ010000016.1:0-21468 GCA_049601855.1 Limisphaerales bacterium
TTCAGCAGAAGAACAAGGAATTGCACCAGCGCAAGATCCTCGTGGTGGGTCATCTGAATGTGGAGTTTCTCGTCGGCGATCCGGATGGACCTGAGGGACCGCGCGGTTTCTTCAAGTTTTACAACGAGCTATGGGACGAGGACGAACTGGGTCCCAAACCCACCGCAGATCCGCTCTCCATGCTGGAGCGCAATCGCGACGGATCCCTGCGCAAGACCACCTCCTACAAGATCGGTGGAATGGCCGAGTACTGGGCCTGCCTCCGCAATCCGGATTGGCGGCAGGTGCTCAAGGCCTGGATCAGGCGTGGCATCGATCGCGGCGTCGATGGATTCATCGCCAACTACTTCTACCGGCACGACTGTCATTGCGGTCATTGCCAGAAGGGGTTTCGCGATTATCTGACCAAGAGGCACACGAAGGCGGAGTTGCGACAGGAGTTCGGCATCGAGGACTTGGCATCACACGAGTTTGCAGAAATTGTCACTTGGCACAAACCGGAGGAATCCACGCCGCTGCGACGCGAGATGCTCCGTTGGTCGCAATTGTCGAACAAGGAAGCCTTCGATGAGGTGTTCGTGAATTACGGGCGCTCCGTGAAGAAAGATCTCATCGTCGCGCAGTGGAATCACCTCAGCAATTTCAAGCAGATCGGTGGCGATGAGCGTTGCCTTCTGCCGGCGGAAGTCTGGGGGCGGGATGAGGATTATCTCTGGTACAGCCTCGGTGCGAGTGGTGTTTACACGGACTTGAAGAACGGAGTGTTGGCCGACGGCACCTTGCAGGCGCGTTACATTCGCGGCGCCTTCGATGACAAGCCCTTCACGCTTGGCAAATACGAAGGCGTACGCACGCGGGTGGCCATTGCGGAACTGGCCGCCAACGGCGGTTCGCCGATGGGCTTTTATGCGCGCACGACCGATCTCGCTGCGCGGGAAGTCTTCAAGACCTACTACGGCTTTCTGGCACGCTACGAACAGCTCTATCACGCGAACCGTTCGCACGCCGAACTGGCCTTGTCGTTTCCCCGAAGCGCCATTCATGAAGGCAAGCTTGAGCCGCTCGATCGCTTTCGAGAATACGGCAAGGAACTGCTCAATCAACACGTCCTGTTCGATGTCATCCCCGATGACCTGCCGGATGTCGCGAAGCGCTACCGAAGTGTTCTGAATCCGGGCGATCCGTTGCCAAAACGATTGAGCCGAATCAAGGCACCGCCGACGGTGCGGGTGGCTGCGAGTCTTTCGGCGGCCGGCGGCGAGATCGATCTGCATTTCGTTAACTACAACCGCACCGAGTTGCCGCCACGGAAGAATGGCCGACCGAATCCGGGACGCGGAACGAAGGATGAAAAGCCCATTGCCGTATCTGGTATCAAGGTGAGATTCCAAGTGCCGATGGAGAATCGTGTCGAAGGTGTCGAAGTCATCACACCGGAGTCACCGGATCCCAAGACGATCGAGTTCACCGGCGACAAGGTCGTAGAATTCGCGATCCCGGAATTCCTCGTCTACTCAGTTGCGCGAGTGAACTTGGCTCGGCGTAATCCAGAACAACACCCGCGCATCGCCGGGATCACGACCATTCATCGGGTGAATTCACACGCCGATGTGCTGCTCACACGTGTGGTCGAAACCGAATCCCTGAATGGTGAAGGTCGTCACCCGAAACTCAATCTGACCGCGCTCTACACCGACCAGGTTCCTGAGTCCGACATCAGCCGGTCGTTGGCAATGAAACACGGCTTCGTGATCAAGGACAGTGTCGCAGAGTCCTTGCGGCACGGCCCGATCGACGGCGTGATGCTGGTGGCAGAGCATGGTGAGTATCCGCAGTCGCATACGGGGCAGACCATTTTCCCCAAACGTCAGATGTTCGAAGAACTGGCCAAGGTGTTCGAACAGGACAAACGACAGGTGCCCGTGTTCGTTGACAAACATCTCGCCGACAACTGGCAGGACGCCAAGTGGCTCTATGACGAGGCGAAGCGATTGCAGATTCCATTGATGGCCGGTTCCTCGGTACCCGTGGCGTGGCGCGTTCCCGCGACGGATGTTCGACGCGGCGCAAAGCTGAAGGAAATTGTGGGCGTGTCGTATCACACCTTGGATGCCTACGGATTCCACGCGGTCGAAATGGTGCAGTCGCTGGCGGAACGCCGCGCCGGTGGCGAGGCCGGGATCAAGCGCGTTCGCTGCCTGACCGGACCTGAAGTCTGGACGAGCAAACTCTACGACCGTGATCTCTTCCAACAAACGCTCGCTCGTCTCTCGATTCGTCGTCGTCTCGAACGGCGCCCGTTGGAGCAATCGGTCAAGGAACCCATCCTGTTCGTCATCGACTACAACGACGGCTTGCGCGCTTCGATCCTAACGCTGAACGGCGCCGTGGCGGAATGGGCGGCGGCGTGGCGGTATGAGTCGGGTGAAAGCGATTCGACGCTCTTCTGGCTGCAGGAAGAGCGGCCGTACTTTCATTTCAGTTTTCTGCTGCGCGGCGCCGAGAAGATGTTTCACACCGGCAAGCCGACCTGGCCGGTTGAACGCACCCTCCTCACGTCTGGCGCGCTCGATGCGCTCCTGATTTCGAAACGCGATGGCGGCAAGTGGTTGCCAACTCCTTATCTGGATGTGCGCTACCAATCTGATTTCAACTGGTCGCAGCCGGATCCGCCTCTGCGTGGTTGGCGTTTGCCGCGAAAGCAGAAGTGATCATCCCTCACCGTCGAGGTACTTCCACTTTCCCTCGAAGCGGCGGAAGCGCGAGTGTTCGTGATGGGTCTGCTGTTTGCCTTGATAACGATACTCCGCGCGAAACTCGACCTTGCCCATCTTGTCGTTGGCCTGTCCTTGCCGCGTGCTCAAGACCGTCAGGGAAAGCCATTCGCAATCGTCGGCAGTCTCCTTGATACTCTCACGGAGACGTGACTCGCGGGCTTGTGGATGAGTGGTGTCGAAGAGGTAATCCACGCGCTTGCGACAGTAGGCAGTGTAGCGTGAACGCATGAGTTGCTCGGCCGTTTCCGTTGTTTGGCCGCCATCAAGAAAGCGGCCGCAACAATCGTTGTAGGCGGTTTCGCTACCGCAGTAACAATGTGAGTTCGCTTCGATGCCTGTAGACTAACCCGCCCTGGCCCAGACAAAAAACTTGAATATTCGCCCGGCTTTTCGTGCTCTAACCGCCGTTCATCCACTTTCACGCATGAAGAAACACCTCATCCTTTCGGCCGGGCTTCTCGCCGGTCTTCTCACCTTTCAATCCCATCGTGCCACGGCCAACGACATCGGCTGGCCGCAGTTCCAAGGACCCGACCGCACGGGCGTCTCGAGCGAAAAGGGACTGCTCCGCAAATGGCCGGCGAAGGGACCGAAAGAACTCTGGTCCCTGAGCGTCGGCGAAGGTTTTGGCGGCGCTTCGGTGGTCGGCAACGATGTTTACATCCTCGACCGACCGGATACCGGCAGTGAGGTGTTGCGTTGTCTCGATTTCAGGACCGGCAAGGAAAAGTGGACGCACAAGTACAGCACGAAGGAAGTCAAGCTGCCGCACGCCGGTTCCCGCAGCACCCCGACCATCGACGGTGACTTCATCTACACCTTGGGGCGGCTGGGCAATGTGGTCTGCGTCAACCGCAAGACCCGCAAGGCCGTTTGGAGTCACGATGTGCTCGACGAGTATAAATTGAATGAAACCGCTCGCTGGGGCTACAGCTCCTCTCCGCTCGTGGTCGGGGACATCGTGATCGTGCCCGCGTTGAACGGCGAACAGGGACACCTGCTCGGCTACCACAAACGCACCGGCAAACTCGCCTGGAAGATTGATGACGTGGGCGGTGCCCACTACGTCTCTCCGCAACTCTACGATATCGCCGGCCAGAAACAGGTGCTCACCTACGGGCGCCTCAGCAGCGACAAGGGGCGTTACACCAGCGTCGATGCCAAGTCCGGCCGTGTGCTTTGGAAGTGGGACGGTTACTTCAACAAGATCATGATCCCAATGCCGACGAACATGGGTGACGGGCGCCTCTTCGTCACCGGCGGCTACGGCTGCGGGACGGTCATGCTCCGCATCAACCGCAAAGGCAGCAATTACAGTGTGAAGGAACTCTATCGCCTCGACGCCGAAGGCGCGCAGATGCACCCGGCGATCCTCCACCGGGATCATCTCTACGTGAACTGGAACACCAACGAAAACCTTCGCGGGGACAAGAAGAAGCAAGGCGGCCTCGTCTGCCTGGATCCGGACAATGGCAAGATCCTCTGGAACACCGGCATGAACCCGAACTTCGAACGCGGCAACCTGATCTTCGCCGACGGCATGATCATCATTCTCGACGGCGAACTCGGCGAACTCGCCTTGGTCGATCCGAGTCCCGGCGGTTACAACGAACTCGCCCGCGCGAAGGTCTTCACGAACCTGCGCAAGCGCGGCAACAAGATCTGGGCACCCATGGCGCTGACCGATGGCAAGCTCATCGTCCGCAGCCAGAACACGCTTAAGTGCCTCGCGCTTAAATGAACTTCTCGCGACGGGAAATCCTCAAGGCTTCGGCGCTCGGTGCCGGAGCCTTGGGTTTGCCCGCCATCGCGGAGGCTTCGCCTCACTTCCAGCCCCGGGCCAAGCACGTCATCGTGCTCTACATGTCCGGCGGCTATTCGCACGTCGATACCTTCGACCCGAAGCCGCGCCTGACACGCGAGCACGACATTTCGATTGGTCGCCAGAAGAAATCCCCCGTCTCCAGTCAGCCGCTCATCGATCGCTACCTCAAGGCTCCACTCTGGGCTTTCAAACCCAATCGCCAATGCGGCACGGAGGTCAGTGATCTCTTCCCGCACATCCGGGAGCAGATGCATCACATCGCGCTCCTTCGCTCGATGCACTCCGATCATCGAGATCACGGCGAGGCGACGCTGCAACTGCACACCGGCAGCACCGGGTTCGCGATGCCTAGTCTGGGCGCGTGGTTAAGCTACGGGTTGGAGACGTTTAATCCCAATCTGCCCTCGCACGTCGTTATCTCCGAACATCGTCCCTACAACGGACCGCAGATCTGGGATTCCAATTTTCTTCCGTCCAAGCACGCCGGGGTGCAGGTGAATCCCGGCAATGATCCGATCCCGCATCTCAAGCCATCCGCGCCAAGACACCTGCAAGATCTCGAATTGGACCTCCTGCAATCGCTCAACCGACGTCATCTCCGACGCTCGGACAATGACCCGCAACTGGCCGGTCGGATGAACACTTTCGATACGGCCAGGGGTTTGCGCGATCTGGCGCCGCAAGTGCTCGATCTGTCGCGCGAATCCAAGTCGACACTGGCGATGTATGGTTCAGAAGCAGGCGACCGCAGTTCCTACGCCGCCCAATGCATCATGGCCCGACGCCTGGTCGAGAATGGTGTGCGCTTCGTGGAGATCATCGACGCCGTCGGCGCCTGCCGTGACAACTGGGACGCCGCGCATCGCGACATCTCCTCCCACGCCAAGTACGCCAAACGCGTCGACAAACCGATTGCCGGGCTCATCCGCGATCTGCAGATGCGTGGCTTGTTCGACGATACTCTCCTGGTGTTTTGCACCGAGTTTGGTCGTTCACCCTGGGCGCAGGATGGCAAGGGCACCAAGAGTCGCACGCATCATCCCTGGGCCTTCTCCTGTTGGCTCGCCGGAGGCGGAGTGAAAGGTGGCATCGTGCACGGCGAGACCGACGACATTGGCAATCGCATCGCTGCAGATCCCGTCCACATCCACGACTTCCACGCCACGATCCTGCAACTGATGGGGCTCGACCACGAACGTCTTACCTACCGTCATGCCGGCCGCGACTTCCGACTCACCGACGTACACGGCCACGTGGTGAAGAAACTCTTCGCCTGAGTTACTTGCGCTTCTTCACGCCGTGGTTCGGATCATCGCGTCCGTTGAAATACTTCTCGCGAATCCATTGGGGCTGCCAGCGATCAAGAACGCGCCTGCTGTTGTCGTAACTGGGCTTCTTGGGCTCTGGATTCTCCACGCTCAAGGGATACCAATCGCCGAGATGCTTTCGGTGAGACTCCATCAGCGCGAGCATCTTGGCCGCATGGACACCATCCGGACCAAGCGGTTCGGTCTCGTGCGGATCGTTGGCGAGATCGAAGAGGATGCGATGGTTGATCTGCGGGTAGATATGCAGCTTCCAGCGTCCGTCGCTCACAGCGCGTTGATTGTTCTGGAACGGAAGGAACACCGAGTCATGGACCCTGCGGGTCTGGCCGTTGATGACCGGGCGCAGGTTCTTGGAATCGTTCCCGTCCGGATGTCCAATTTCCGCAAAGTCACAAATGGTCGCATAGAGATCGTGGACGTAGGTAAACGCTTCGCTTGATTTGCCCTTGGGCACACCTGGGCCGTTCAGGATCAACGGGCAACGCATGCTTTGTTCATAGACATTCTGTTTGCCGAGCAGGCCATGACTGCCCATCGCCAATCCGTGGTCGGCGGTGTAGACGACGATCGTGTTCTTCGCGTGTGGACTCTGTTTGAGCGCCGTCATGATGCGGCCGACCTGTTCGTCGAGATGCGTGATCAATCCGTAATACTCGCAGAGTTGATCGCTGATGACCTCCTTGGTCCGTGGCCAAGGGGCGAGCCCTTCATCGCGGCCGGAAGTGGCTTGCGGAGCATTTTGAAACGGATGCTGCGGTAGGTAGTTCGGCGGAAGTGGAGGCCGTTTCTGGTAGTACATCCGACGATACTTCTCGGGTGGATTCCGAGGATCGTGTGGAGCCATGAAGGCGACGTAGAGGAAGAATGGCTGTTTCGTCTCTGCGCCCTTGATGAACTTCACCGCCTCATCGGCGAAGACCGTGCTGGAGAACCCACCCGCCTCGCGTTTCGGGCTCAATTTGCCTTGTGAGAGATCCTGAACCTGGAAGTCGGCATGATTCGCCATGCCACCCAGGTAAATCGACCGCCCGTTCCGGAATGACTTGTCGAGCGTCCCCGTGCCGTTGTGCCATTTGCCGACAATGAAGGAGTTGTAGTTACCCTTGTCGGTCAACAATGCCGGCAACGTGGTCGCATCACCCCAGTTCGACTGGGGTCGGTTCCGCGGTAGATTCATCCAATGCCGACCGGTCATCAACATCGCCCGACTCGCCACACACACGGCACCGCTGAAGGACCCCGCACAGTAGTTTCGTCGAAAGCTGAAACCATCAGCGGCCAGACGATCCAGGTTTGGAGTACGGATGTGAGGATTGCCGTGCGCCCCGATCGTGTCCGCGCGCTGATCGTCAGCGAACAGGAATATGATATTGGGCTTTTGGGCCTGAGTGGTTTGAATCACCAGGGCGCAGAGAACTAACAGGTGCTTAGGATTCATGTTTAGTGTGAGATCAATTCAATGCCACTCCAGTAGGCCGCTTCAAATGCCCAACCACTGGCGCGGTTCTCAAGTTCTAATTCGATGGACTGGCCCGCGTGCTCGGTCAGGTCCAGCTTGAACTCCTGCCATTTCTTTTCCGCAATGGACTTGGCGAGGACTTTCTTGCCTTTGACTCGCACCAGCAATTCCCAATCACCCCGCGGATGATTGTTCACAGCGAATTGGAGGGTCGTGTTCTTGCCGATGGGCACGTCGAATTTGCGCGAGAGCACACAAGGAACTTCGCGGCTCTTTGGGTGGGTGAGCAGGATGTTCTTCCGGCCTTTCCATTCGTCGCGCAGACCCGGTTTCATGCCGGGACCGCCCCAATTGCGAACTCTCCAACCGGGAGCGAAACGCTGGACGGCCGCCGGCAGATTCTGGCTGACCACCGCCCGCGTTTTCTGTCTGCTCTCGGCGGTTTTCACCGGCGGCATCTTGGCGTCCACTTCCCGGCGCCAATCTTGGAGCATCCTGCGAAGCTTGCGCGTGATGTCCGGTTTGCTCTTCGCAAGATCGTTCCGTTCGCCGATGTCGTTCTCGAGATCAAAGAGTTGCACGGAACCGTTTTCGAAGTAGTCGAGCAGCTTGTATCGACCGAGGCGAATGGCGCCCCCCGGACTCTGGTAGCCATGATTGCTGTAATGCGGAAAGTGCCAGTAGATCGCGCCGCGGTCGTGGGTCTTGCCTTTGAGAGCGGACACGAAGCTCTTGCCGTCCACGTGCTGTTTGGGCAGGACGGGAAGACCGATCATCTGCAGCAGGGTCGGGTAGTAGTCGGTGCCCGTCACGATGGCGTGCGACTTGGTGTTGGGCCTGGTGACGTCGGGCCAATGGACGATCAACGGCACGCGAATGCCGCCTTCGTAGTTCCAGCCCTTGGCTCCGCGCAGAGGAAGATTCGAAGAGGCAAAGCGCGAGTCCAGTGTCGTGCGGGGATGGTTGATGCCTCGATACTGATTGGACGCGGCCATGCCGCCGTTGTCGGCCGTGAAAATGACGATGGTGTTTCTCTCCAGTCCGAGGTCCTTGAGCTTGGCACGGATCCGACGAAGGCTTTCATCCGTGGCTTCGACCATGCCGGCAAACTCGACATTGTCCTGCTTCTGCTTCACCCACCACACCCGCTTGTCTTGATGCGTCTGCTGGTTGTCGTTCTTCGCGAGAGCCTGCAGTTCTTCCGAGGAGATCGCGGGGCCATCCGGATTCGTTTCCAGGATGTAATCCGGTCCATCCTGCTTCGGCATCGCGGTGAGCCGTTTTTGGTATTTCTGCACCAGATCCTTGCGACCCTGAATCGGGTCATGCACCGCGAAGTGCTCCATGTGAACGAAGAACGGTCGATCCTTGTTGCGCTCAATGAAGTCAAGGGCGGCATCGGTGAGTTTGTCCGTGTAGTAGTCACCCTCCTTGGATGGTAACGTTTTCGAATACTGTGGTGAAAACGGATGATGATACGAACGCACCCAACCGGTAATAGCTTCATCAAAACCGTAAGTCTTCGGGTCTTTGCTCAAGTGCGCCTTGCCGTAGTTCGCCGTGGAGTAGCCATGCTTTTTCAAAGTCTCGGCCAAGGTGATTTCCTCGTCCGGCAAGGCCATGAGCTTCTCGGCACTGTGCAACTTCTCGTAGTCTCGTTCGGGCCGCCCGCGAAGCCATTCGGTCAGATCGGTGCGAGCCGGGTATTTGCCAGTTAGGATGCTGGCCCGACTGGGTGAGCACACATGGCAGGTCGAGTAGGCGTTGTCGAAAAGGACGCCTTCCTTCGCCAATTGATCGATGGCCGGCGTGTCATAAAAACTGCTGCCGTAGCAGCCCACATCTCGTTGACCCAGGTCGTCCACCAGGAAGAACACGATATTAGGTCGGCGTGCCTGGGCCTGAAGCACCAAGGCACCCAGGATACAAAGAAGGATCGGTCGCATCATTTTCATCGGCTCTCGAGAGCTGCTGTAGCGGAATTCGCGAAGAATTCCGAACATATTGACGGTCAAAGTTCCCTGAACGGCGGATCGCATTTGCCGGTCGCGGGCCAGGTGTAAAGTCGACCATCGGGCAGGCGCTCCAGAGCCAGGCGAAGATCCCGCTCGCGGGGTTCGGAAGTTTCGTCTTCGAGGAAGTAACAGTTGAGCGCTTCGCCACCATAGACGCTCGGCAAAATCCTCATATGGGTACATCGGCAGATCAGTTCAAAGGCCGGGCAGGCTTGATCCGCGTTCTCCGGATCTGCGTTGAGCGTGACGAACCCGCCTTTCCAATCAATCGATAGCAGGTACTTCAATTCGTTGGATTCAAAGGGCGCCAATGAGCGCCAAACCGTTCCATCATCAAACTTCTCATCGGAGAACTCGCCTCCCAGAAATCGTTCCACCTCAGCTTGTTGCCAATGGAGCACGATTCAACGACCCGCGAAGCCGGCCGGCGTCAGCTTCATCTTGGCCCACGCTTCATCGGAGTGGTTGCCCGTAGGCTTGGGGTCAAAGGGGGCGACGAAATCCACATTCGTTCTTGCTGGGATCTCATTTTCATGTCCGGTCAATGAAAGCATGGCGTTGACCATCAGCCGCCGCAGGTCTTCGTTTACGAAATCCAACGATGCACCGGCCGTGGTGGTGAATGATCGTCCGGTCTTGCCTGAAGGCGCCGTGTAGTTTCGAAACCACGCCCACGGCATGCGTACGCCTTTGCGTTTATCCGTCACCAATGGATCGGTCGGATTCAATCCAGCCAACACGCGGCCGCTGAACAACACAACGTCATCGGGTTTCAGGCGGACCACCGAGTTCACGTCGGTGTGCACAAAAATCGTTTCTGCCACGCCACGCAGCACGGGTTGTTTGCGTTGCGCCGGATTCACATCCGCGCGGGTCGATTCCTTTTGAAACTTCCCGTAGTGCGCCACCCAGGTATCCCCGAGGATTTGCTGACCGAACCCGCCCGGCCATGCCTTGCTGCGGAAGTGCCACTCCTTATACGGGCTCTTGCTGTTCGCCGGATACTTGAAGGCATGTGTGGCGTTGCGAATGGCGAAGACCGGTTTGCCAGCATTCACGAAATCCGCAATGTGCTTCATCTCCTTGTCCGGCAGGTGCCTGAATCGTGCAAAAATCACCATCAAATCCGCCGTCTTAAGGGCCGACAATCCGGGCAGACTCTCCGCCTTGTTCGGATTGATGTATCCCGTTTCCGGATCAATCGCGAAGAGGACCGTGCATTTGAAGCCATGCCGCTTCGAAAGGATCTTGGCGAACATCGGCATACCTTCCTCCGACCGGTAGTATTCCTCGCCGGTCACGAAGACGATGTGCTGCCCTTTGCCCAGTCCTTCGTCGCCTTCGAATACCACCCCCGGGTTCGGTGACTGGCCGGCAGTGAACACCTGGAGTGGAAGACCCAGGGCGAGAATGCACGAGAAAACGAAACGTCTGTTCATGGTCGTTCTTTTCAGTTCAAAGAAATCGTGAACGGTGAAGCAGGAAGTTTTTCTTTGTTGCCGAGGTTGACGTCCAGCTTGCCCTTCTCCATGTCCATTTCCGCACCGTAACGCACGGCGATGGGCTTTGACACCTTGGCCGCCGAAAGAACTACGTTCTTGCCTACGATTTTTGCGACTGCTGGAACGAAGTTCTTTCCGTCCGCACTGACAGCGAAGCCTCGCAGTGGTTTGCGATCCAAGGCGATGAGTCCGCTGCCGCGATGATCAAAGGTCAGGATGACCTCTTTCTTGTTCACCGACATTTTCCGGATGACCGGACCGGAGTAGACGAGCTTGGTTTCCCCGTACACCTGGGCCCGGGCGGCCAGGGCCAGTCGGTGGCCTATCGGTGCCTTGGTCGAAGGATGAATGGGGTGATTGTCTTTCTTCCAATCCTTGGACAGATCGACGGTGACGGCCATATAGCTGTGCGGCGTGTTCTGCCAGACATCGAGCTGGGCGATTCGAAACGGATGCCACGTGGCGGGCTCGAAGCGGGCCAACTGGACGATATAGAACGGCAGCTCTTGATTGCCCCAGCTTTGTCGCCAGTCCTTGACCATTGCCGGGAACAGTCTCTTCTGCTCCTCCGCCCGCCCGGCGTTGCCTTCGCCCTGATACCAAATGAAGCCTTTCACCGGGAACGGCATGACGGTCCTGAGCATGCGGTTGTAAAGCCGACTGGAAGTGTTCCGACGCGCATACTTCGGATTCTTCAATGCCCTGGCCTCGTAGGCTTCCCAAACCGGATACCCTCCGGCCAGGGTTTTGGGACTGCACCAGGTCTCGGTAACCGTTCCGCCATAGCTGCAGTTGATCAGGCCCACCGGGATGCCTTGGGTCTTCTGAATTTCCTGCGCGAAGAAATACGCCACTGCGCTCATGGTCGGAGACGTCGCCGGCCCGGAAACCTTCCAGGTGTCACCCAACGGCCCATCAATCGTTTCCAGTCTTTTCGATACGGTAAACAATCGGAGCAACGGGTTGGTGGAAGCAGCAATGGCCGCCTCTCCGGACTTCGCACCGCGCAGGTGCATCTCCATGTTGGACTGCCCGGAAGCCAACCAGACGTCGCCGATCAGGATATCCGTCAGTTCCTTCCTGAACCCATCGCTGCCGGAAACCGTCAGCTTGCGGGCCTTCGCGCTGGCGTCCATGGCCGGCAACACGATCTTCCAACGGCCATTGCTTGCGGTGCTGGTGAAATCACGGTCTCCGAAAATGACCGCCACCTTGGTTCCATCCGGAGCCTGACCCCAGATCGGAATTGGAACGTCCCGTTGCAGGACCATCCCGCTCGAAAAGACATCCGGCAGAACAACCGTCGCGTCCGCTCCGTGCGAACCGATCGTGACCAGCCCCAACAACCATCCGGCAATCCAGTGTTTCATAATTGCCCGGGGTTACTTCCCGCAATCACCCATGTCCATCATCTCGTAGACCACGTTGTGGTCGATCACCGGACAAGCGCTCGCAATCTTCTGCGCCGCTTCCATGTTTTCCGCCTCGAAGATCCGGTAACCGCAAGCCCCACCTTCCATTGGCGACACGTGTGAAACGCTGCCGTCCTTCGCAATCTTCTTGCCGCCCCCAATCGGCGATCCTTCGTCGATCGTGCAATCAGCCACCGAGGCAAAAAACTTGCCCCATTCTTCCATGATTTCCGGCGTAGGTTGTTCGAATCCGTGGGTGATCAGAAGGTATTTTTTCATATGGTGAATTCGAACGGACGATCACCGCTGCCAATCAGGTTGACGAGCACAATTGTCAACGCTGGCTGCGCTTGAGCCGCTTTTTCCAAAACGGCTTTTGACTCTTGAAGGCCTTCCAAACATCACGCAGGTGATCCCGGGCATCCAGCCGGCCACGTGCCATCCAGCCGAGGACGAACTCAACGGAATCCTGCATGCCGGAGACGCAGCCGATCTCCCCCAGCAATCGCTTGGCGGTGACTCCGTCGTTCAACAGCCCGAGGTCCGTTTGCATTTCCTTCAATACAGATCGATAGGCAGCAACCTTGTTTGCCGGAAAGAGACTCGCGAAGAACTCCACGGAATATCGCTGCCGCTTGGTGGCGATGCGGAGCGCGTGCAGTTGTTCCAAGGTCTGGAGACGTATCCCACATCCACGCCGACGGACGCGTCGCTGGCCTCGCTTCAACGCACGTCTTGCGAATGCACGGGCAGGACGTTCCAAGCCGGAGAGTTGTTCCGGGGTCATGCCTTGTCGCCAACGACGACCGACGAGCCACGAAAAGAGCGCCAGCTTGGCCTGATGGTATTCTCGCGTACGCATCAATTCTCGCAGGTGTTGGTAGGCACGCGCGCGCAATGATTCCGCCACCTGTTCCAAGCGATCGATCTGGTCCGCGTGCGGCAGCGACTTGCGCATCAGGGCGATTTGCTCGGTGATGAAAACGTCCCAGTCCCGCGCCGGTCCCAATGCGGCGAGAAGTGGTTTCACCGTTTGCTTTGCCGAATCGCGACAAGGTGCGGGGATCACGTGTTTGAAAACCCCCAGTGCAGAACGAAAGCGACGCAGACCAACGCGCATCTGATGCACTCCCTCGATGTCGGATGAATCCAAGACCACCTCTTCGTTCGCAAAGGCATGCTCCAAGGATGCGGTGAGGAGATGGACGAACATGTCCTCGACTGTCTGTTTACCGGAGAGATCAGTGGTCTTGGCGAACACCGGTGCCGGCTCGAATTCATTGATCAGCCGATAACCAAGATCGGGTTTCTTCAGGGCGTTGAGTCGCAGGTCGACCTGGTTGGTCAAGGCCTCCGCGACTTCGTACAAGGCAGCGGGTTCGCCCTGTTTCAGTTCCAGCTCCACTTCGCTGATGCGGGCGGATTGTTCGCCGGCAGTTGCGGCACCGGAGTCCACACAGATCTCAATGGATGTGCCGTCGACGTGGTCCAGCATTCCTTTGCGGCGCCAGAAACGCGTTTCAAAGATCTTCTCAACTCGATCCTGCACCTCCGGCGACAAGAGGATGGAAGGCATGTCGGCATCCGCCCATTTCGAGAAATCGGGATTCCCACCGGCAACCGGGTCTTCGAACTCCTCGCGTGCATGCATTCCGATCGATCCCTTGTCGGCCACTTTCAGAGTCTGGATCCACTGTCGGCCGATCTGCCGCACCCGCAATTCGATGCCGCCTTTGCGCAGATCCTGTTCCGGCGTATCGAAGTAGGAACTCTGCACGAGCTTCCGCTCCGGCTCGGCCCGCAAGGCATCGATGACGGACTTCACTTTGAAGACCTTCGCGAGATCCTTGCGGGCGATCAGCAGTTTGAGTTCGCGTTCCAGCATGCGACTTGCGGTCTTTCCGGGAGCAGATTTAACAACTCTATTGGAGCACTCGGCCACTCGGCAAAGCCTCTAATGTTACAATCGCAGTGAAAACAGCCGGATTCCCTCCAAGTTTTGTCTGTTCTTTCCCCTCAACCCTTGGAGAATCCCGCTCCTTTATGTCTTTGTTGGACGAAATCGAACCGCTGAAAGCCGAGGCGCTGAACGAACTTCAGGCCGCCGGCGACCTGCCATCTTTGGAACAGGCCAAGGGGACTTGGATCGGTCCCAAGGGCAAGTTCACCGGCCTCATGAAACAGATGGGCGGCCTCTCGAAGGAGGAACGCCCCGCCGCCGGCAAGGCTGTCAACGCCGCGAAGCAGGAACTCCAGGCCGCGCTCGATTCGCGGAAGGAGGAACTCGAACTCCAATCCTGGATTCCTGATACGCCCACCGATTTCACCCTTCCCGGTCGTCGCCGCAATGTCGGCAAGCTCCACCCGCTCACACAGGTCACCGAGGACATCGTCAAGAGCTTCCGCAAGATCGGCTTCGCTGTCGCCGACGGCCCGGAGATCGAAGACGACTATCATTGCTTCGATTCCCTTAACACGCCCGCCGATCATCCGGCGCGGGACATGCAGGACACCTTCCATCTCGACACCGAGGAGAAGCGCATTCTGCGCACGCACACTTCCTCCGTGCAGATCCGCGTGATGGAGAAGCAGCCGCCGCCCGTTCGCATCATCGTGCCGGGTCGCGTGTATCGTCGCGATGCCCCGGACCAGACGCACAATCCCACCTTCCAACAGGTCGAAGGTCTCTACGTCGACAAGAATGTCACCGTCGGTGATTTGAAAGGCACGGTTGAATTCGTCTTTCGCGAACTCATGGGTAAGGACACCAAAATCCGCTTCCGACCTCATTACTTCAGTTACACCGAACCGAGCTTCGAAATCGATTTCAGCAACGCGCTCGTCAAGAAGATGGGCAAGGATTGGTTGGAACTCGCCGGTTGCGGCATGGTCCATCCTCAGGTCTTCGAAAACGTCGGCTACGATCCCGAAGTATGGACCGGTTGGGCCTTCGGTTTCGGCATCGAACGCATCGCCATGTTGCGCTACGCCATCGATGACATCCGCCACTTCTATCGGAACGACGTCCGCTTCCTGCAGCAATTCTAAGGAGCAAAGAGAATTTAGATGAAAGTCACCCTTAATTGGCTCAAGCAATACGTCGACTTCGACTGGACTCCCGAGGAACTAACCGAACGCCTCACCATGCTCGGCCTCGAGGTCGAAGGCGTCGAGGAAGTCGGTGGCGGTTTCGATGGCATCGTCGTCGCCGAAGTCTTCACGCGCGACAAGCATCCCGATGCCGACAAACTTTCCGTCTGCAAGGTCAACGACGGCGAAGGCGAACGCCAGATCGTTTGCGGCGCCCAGAACTTCCAGGCCGGCGACAAGGTCCCGCTTATTCTCCCCGGCGCCACCCTGCCGCCAAAGGAAGTAGGCGAGAGGCCTTTCACCATCAAGGTAGGCAAGATCCGCGGTGTCGAATCACACGGCATGATGTGCGCGCCATCCGAACTCGGCCTCGCTGAGGAATCCGATGGTCTCATGATTCTCCCGAGTGAAGCCACCGTCGGCCAGGCCTTCGCTGAACACCTCGGTTGCGCGGAAAAGGATTTTGTCTTCGATCTCGAAGTCACTCCCAACCGTCCAGATTGGAACAGCGCCATCGGCATCGCCCGCGAGCTTGCCGCCGTCGCCGGCACGAAGTTGAAGCTACCTGACCCGGTTCTTCCCGAACCCAAAGCTGGCAAGGTCGAAGACCACGTCGCCGTTCGCTTGGACGACCCCGATCTCTGTCCCCGTTATGCCGCGCGTGTCGTGAAAGGCGTAAAGGTCGGCCCCAGTCCCGACTGGCTCCGCAATACTCTCGAGAAGATCGGCATCCGCAGCATCAGCAACGTCGTCGATGTCACGAACTTCGTGATGATGGAGATCGGCCAGCCGCTGCACGCCTTCGACTACCACCTCATCGGCAAAGGCGCCGACGGCAAACCCACCATCGTCGTCCGCACCGCCGCCGAAGGGGAAAAGTTCACCACCCTCGACGACAAGGAACACGAACTTACCGCCGAGAATCTCCTGATCGCCGACGAAGAGAAAGGCATCGCGCTCGCTGGTGTCATGGGCGGTTTGAACACCGAGATCAACGACGACACGCAAGACGTCCTGATCGAAGCTGCCTACTTTAACCCCACCAACATCCGCCGCACCTCCAAGCGCCTGAATCAATCCACCGATTCCAGCTACCGCTTCGAACGCGGTTGCGATCCCAATATCATCGACTGGGCCAGCCGCCGCGCCGCGCAACTCATCATCGAAACCGCTGGCGGCGAACTCGCCGACGGTGTCGTCGATGCCTACCCAAATCCCGTTGCGCCCAAGACCATCTCCCTGCGCCACGAAAAGGTGAACCAACTCCTCGGCATCGAACTCACCAACGACGAGATCGACAATCACCTCAAGAGCCTGGAGCTGGGTAATCCCTCCTCGGGCCAATTTGAAATCCCCACCTACCGCGTCGACATCAAACGTGAGATCGATCTGATCGAAGAAGTCGTCCGCCTCCACGGCGTTGACAAAGTCCCGAGCACCGAACCTCGCGGCGCCCACGGCTCCAACGAATACGACAGCGTCCACGACCAGATCGCCGAGGCCCGCCGCCTCCTGACCGGCATGGGACTCGACGAAGCCCAAGGGCAGACCCTGATCGGCGAAGACTATGCCAAGTTGGCAACCGCCGCCGAAGACCTCATCGCCCTCAGCTATCCCCTGAGCAGCGATATGAACGTCCTTCGCCCAAGTCTCCTACCGGGACTGCTGGACGCTCTCAGCCACAATCTTTCCCACAGCAATCATGACGTCGCCCTCTGCGAAACCGGCCGCGTCTTCTTCAAGCAGGATGGCGAACTGAAAGAAGAACGCCGCCTCGCCATCGTCATCACCGGCCAACGCAGCCTGACTTCCTGGACGAGCGACGACAGCGAGTGCGACATCCACGATCTCAAAGGTCTCCTCGACGAATTCCTCGAAGACTACGGCCTCCGCGGTGTCTTCTACGCCCGCCGCAGCGAAGCAACGCAGTTGTTCATCGAAAGCGCCGAGATCAAACTCGGTGGCAAGATGGTCGTCGGCCAAATCGGCCAGCTTCAACCAAGTTTGGGCAAACAACTAAAACTCCGCGCCCCCGGCTTCCTGGCCGAGCTGAATCTCGACATTCTCCTGAAGCGTCGTAACTCAAACAAATCGTTGAAGCAGCTCCCCACCGTCCCCGGCTCCCGCCGCGACATTGCCTTGTTGGTCGATGAGGCAATCACCCACGAAGAGATCCTGAAGACAGCCAAGAAAGCCAAGGCCGACAACCTCGAATCCATCGAACTCTTCGACATTTTCCGCGGCCAAAACATCCCTGAGGGCCAAAAGTCCGTCGCCTACGCCTTCAACTACCGCCACCCCGAGCGCACCTTGAAGGACAAGGAAGTCGACAAGGCCCACAACAAGGTCACCGAACACCTCAAGTCCAAGCTCAACGCCACCGTGCGTTGAACTAACAAGGCGCGAATCACACCGAACCTGATCGGCTGGTTCGTGTTCCTCCCGTTGCCAACCAACGGAAGATCTCTTGGACCGACCGATGAGTTGAGCTACACCCATCGAGGTCCGAATCGATAAGCCTTTCGCACAACCTTCAACGAATTGATGTCCTCTTCCTCAATCACTGGTTTCCTCTTCGGCTGGATCTGGTTGATTTCTGGGGTCGGGCTCCTGAGCGGTGCGGACGCGGGGGAAGCCATTCCGACGCCACCGGTCATCAAGTCTCCTGTTGATCTTCAGGCGTGGCTGCCGGGTACGAGATGGAAACAGGTGGACGCCAATTGGCGCTTCGTGTTCGAGGAGGAAATTGTCCGGCGCCCGCGCTCCAAGAACAAAATGCCCTGGAAGGTGACTCAGATGGATGCGGTTGAAGTCACGGCGTCGAAGGGCAAGCGGTTGCACACCTACCGGTTCCACGAATCTCACCGTTGGTTTACGAATGACCACAAAGGCCAGGTTTTTCAGCTGGAGAAACAAAAGGACGAACTCGCGACCCAAGCACCGGATGGTGGTCCAACAAACGATGTCACGGAACCTTTCCCAGTCGATCTTGCCGTGAGTCCAAGTGCAACAAAGGAAGCCGCACCGGCGGGGATACTAGATTCGAAGACAGTCGTGGCCACGCCCTTGAGTCTGCCACTCAAGATTGCCGGCGGAGTTTTGGCACTTCCCCTGGCCGGCGGATTGCTGGCCTTGGTGGCCGGATTGATAGGCGGTTCACCAAACTCAGGACCCAACTCGCTCCGAAGTGATGAGGCTCCGACCGGGATTGCGCTGGAAGATCATAGCGACAATACCGGGCGCCTGATCGGTGGCACATTGTTGTATGCTGCCGGTTTCGCGGGCCTCGCTGCGATGCTCCTCAATCGTCCCCACAGCTATATGGAGAACATGGCGTACCCCTTTCTGGTGTTGCTCCTG
The DNA here is from genome assembly GCA_049601855.1 of Limisphaerales bacterium. Lineage (GTDB taxonomy): Bacteria > Verrucomicrobiota > Verrucomicrobiia > Limisphaerales > JAYPXF01. Next base: position 18,769 of record JBMYQZ010000016.1, read on the forward strand.
ATCCTTGGGTTGAACCTGATGTTCCTGCGGTTCCACCTCATTCTTACCCGCAACCCCAAGGGCCTGACCAAGTGGTGGGGAGTGTTGTCCGTGCCTTGCGAGGTGCGTGCGATCAGGGGCGATCAACTCCAGCGGATTGAAGTCACCCGGGAGAGCCATGGCTCCGGTTCTAATTCTGAAAATCGGCGACCTTCCTATTCCTATCCCGTGAGACTGAAACATAAACTCGGAACTGCGGATCTGGACAGATGTAGCGATTTCGAAACGGCCCGCCAGCGTGGCGAAAGAATCGCTCAGTTCATGGGCCTGGATCTACACGCATCGGCAGATGGAAGATCGAAGTCCCGCAAGTCAGGTACTCCGGATCAGTCGCTGCGTGATCAGGTGCAAGCCGGAACCCAGAAGATCGAAGTTCCACCGCGTCCGGGAGACAGCGAGATCCAGCGCAATCTCGACGGTAACGACGTTGTCTTTGAGCTTCCACCCGCCGCCGGACAGCCCCGGGAGAAGATCTACGTTTCGGCCCAAGCCCTTCGCGTGGAGCATGGCGATGAAACCTTCGCGGTGACGTCGGACCAGATTGCCTCACTCGATGTCAAGGAAACGCACCGCACCTTTGAGATGTTGAAGGAGGAAACCGGCGTCGATGGGGTTTCCAATTCAATCGTTGGCAACTTCGCGATGGAGTTCGCCGACAAGCAGTATGCGAAACAGCGTCTCCAGGCCGGCAAGAACGCCGCCCTCGCGGTCTTCGGCGAAGGCGGCGATCACGAATTCGGATACCGCCTCACTCCCGAGGATGCCCATTGGTTGCGGGCCAACCTCTGCCAGATTCTGACCTCCTGAAACGCCTGTCATGCATTCCTCCAGCAATCAGATTCGAGTCGGACCACTGGGGAGCTTCTTGGCCCTGCTTGTGCGTCAAGGCATCCCCTTCGGCGGATTCCTGCTGCTGTTGGCGTTTTCCTGGGTGCAGTACCTCTCACCTTGGCTGGAAATGCGGGCCAGCCAATCCTGGCCCGAGGTCGAATGCCAACCTCTCGACGCCTCGAGTCAGTCTGGATTTCATTACGCGTACGAATTTGAAGGGCAGCGCTTTGAATCCGACCGCTTAAGTCTCTTTGTGGCACGTCCCGGGAATCTCCAAGAATTGCAGAAGAAGTTCCGTCGCGGTGAGTCGGTGACGGGATACGTGAATCCATCCGATCCCGGCACGGCCGTGCTTTCCCGAGATGACCCGAACGACGAGAGCATCGCCCGAATCGTCTTGGGACTCTTTGTGATCGCGTTTTGCAGCGGCGTCACCGCGGCGTGGCTGAGCGGGATGGACAAATGGACCGCGGCCAAGGCGGGTAGGGAGAAGAAGGTGCTCCCCATCACGAGATTCTGTGAATGCACCGTCTACACCACCCTGATCAACTCGTTCGTCAGCATCTTCTTCATCGTTCTTCTCAGCGTACCGGGCTCATTCGTAGCGAAAACCTTCATGTACCTGGCGCTCACACCGTTTGTGTTACTGGGCCTGTTGATGATTTACTCCACGATTCGAAACTTCGTGCTCATCTTTACGGAGGAAGCTCAAAGGCCGGGTTGAACCACGAAGACACAAAGAGCACCAAGGTCTGAACAGCCGATTGGAGTTCTACTGGTTTTTTCTCAAGGACCGGAGCTGACGCGGAAGAAGCGGGTCGTGCCGTTGACCGGCATTTGCCAGATGATTTGGGTGCCAGTGTTGGTCCACGTGATGAGGTCGGCGCTTTGCAAAAGTTGTAGGCGCAACGTCGCGTTGCCACCGGAGGTTTCGAGCAGCATCTGGCCCATGGCGACATCGAGCACGGCGTTGGAGGGGAAGAGATTAAATGTCGTCCCGTTGTTGTGGATGTAGTCGGTGACCCAGTTGTCAGCGACGATAGGATTCAGGTTGTGATCGACTTCGAAGCGGTCGTCGAAGCCGTCGCGGTCCGTATCCACCAGCCACGGATTGGAGCCGGCGTTGGCTTCCTGAGTGTTGGTGAGGCCGTCGCCGTCTGGGTCATCGGAGAAGTGTGCGGTGACGGTCTTGGGGCTGTTCATTGTCATCAAAGCTTCATTCGTTCCGGAGGCATCTCCGGACCAGCCGGTGAAAAGCCATCCGGTGGCGGGAATGGCAACGAATGTCTGCATAGAGTCCTTGCGGCAGAAGCCACTCAGTGGCGTGACCGATCCGTTGCCTACTACGCTGACGTCCATCCAGAAGTTGGTCTGCCAGTGCCATGTGAGGACGGCGTTGGTGGCAGTCGAGGTGAGATCGAACATGCGCGTCGTACCGCTGGCGGGCTCTTGGCCGGCGAGCGTCCACCCGCTGGCCGAATAGCTGGTGAGGCCGTTGGTGACCGGGGCGACGCTGCAGGTGATCGTGGTTCCATTCAGCACTTCGTTGGTGCCGACCGGCGGAAGGGGGCTGCCGTATTCGGAAGCCACGACGAGCAGGTTGGTAGTGGTATTGGTACAGGTGAGTTGGATGTAGGCATCGATCGGAGTGCTGCCGTTGTTCCACCGACCGGCGGCGCTGAAGTCGATGGTGTCCCCGGCATGGACTGGTACGCTGAGGTCAAAATCGCCGGAATCACCCGCCCAGAGCGCTGCCCCCACATGGCTGACACGGTTGCTGCCTGGGCCGATGTCTCCGGCGTAGAATTTTCCCAACACATGAGCAGTTCC
>JBMYQZ010000017.1:0-20219 GCA_049601855.1 Limisphaerales bacterium
GCACGACCAATACCCTGACCTTTGATGTGGTGGCGACTCCGTTCCGTCTGAGCGGCGGACATGCCGATGTGAATCTGGAGTTCGAGGGCTCCGAACTGGAAGTGGGATTCCATACCGAGTTCACCAGTGGCATGACTGAGATCAGTGGCGGCGCGCCGCAACAAAACGAATTCGCCGCGTCGGACCTGATCATCAATGTGCCGGTCGGCACGACGACCACGCGACCGGCAGGAACGGAGTTCGATCCGATCGGCGTGCCCGCAGGACAACGCATCAACCTGATGTCGCAAACCGAAGCGGCGTCGGAGGCCGCCGGGGTCGTGCGCCTTGGTTGGGCGGCCGAGGAATTGACCGCGGCAGATTGGAGCGGGGACCTGAGTTGGACTCTGACCGGTGTGTCGGGTCCCGGCGCTTTCTCGGTTTATGAAACCGGACTGACACCGACCTTCCGCATGGCGTCCTCCGATGGCCTCAGTGCAGCGGATGTCTTCACGGTCGAAGCCGGCCACCACGAACACTTCAACCTCGGTTTCTCACAACCGGGCACCTACCAGATCCAGATGCAGGTTGCCGGCACGCACAACACGGTGGGTGCGGTCAGCAAGACCGAGACACTGACCTTCGATGTTGCCGCGACGCCGTTCCAACTCACCGGCGGACACGGCGACGTGAATCTGGAACTGGACGGCAACACCTTCGAGATCGGCTTCCACACCGAATTCACCAGCGGCATGACCACCATCACAGGCGGCGCGCCGCAACAGAACGAATTCTCAGCGGCCGACCTCCATGTGGTCTTGCCTCACGCGACCATGATCACTCGCCCGTCGGGCACGGAGTGGGATCCGACCGGCGTCAACTCGGGCGAGAACCTCTTTGTATTGCCGCAGACGGAAATGGCATCGGAGAACGCCGGCGCCGTGTTCCTTGGCTGGGCTGCGGAAGAATTGACGGCGGCGGACTGGAACGGCGACATCACTTGGACGTTGAACAGCGTGACAGGCCCCGGCCACTTCTCTGTCTACTCATCCGGTCTGACGCCCATGTTCCAGATGTCCAGCGCGAATGGCGTGTCCGGAGCCGACAACTTCACTGTCGAAGCCGGCCATCACGAGCACTTCAATCTCGGCTTCACAGCACCCGGCGCCTATCAGCTCAATCTCACCGCAGCTGGAACGCACAACACCCTGGGCGCAGTATCCGGCAGCGGCAGGCTGACCTTTCTGGTCCAAGCCCCACCGGTTCCGGCGACAATCAACGCAGCCACTTTCACGGCTGGGCTGCCTGCAGCGGTGTTGGCGACCGATGGTTCGCTGGTGTTGAACATTCCGGCCGGCGCCGTGAGCGGAGACGGGTTGACCTACCAGTGGCAGCTGGATGGCGTGGACATTCCGGGAGCGACCGGCACGAGCTTGAGCGTCGCCAATGCCATGCCCGGCAATTACCGGGTTGTGATCACCGGGTCCACCGGACCAGCCGCGACCAGTCCGAACGTTCCGGTTCTTCGCGTTACGACGATCTTCGTCGCCGGCGCCATGGTGGAAGGTCCGACCGCGGGATTGAATCTCATCCTGGAATCCAGCGATGCCATCAATGCGCCGACAGTTTTCACCCCGGTCAATGGAACGGCGAACGTATTGGACGGAAACGTTCTCCGCCTGTTGGACGTCAACCGCGATCCGGCAACCATAGGAGCACGTTTCTTCCGCATTGGAACTCAACCGCAACCTTGACCTTTTTGAACAATTTCCCGTCGGGTGACGGAAAGGGCGGGCTCTGACCGTAAAACGTGTGCCGGTCAGGGCTCGCCTCCCAACAATGAACAAATCGAAGCCATCCTCTCTCGCCTTCCGAATCCGGGTCACCATCCTGTTGATGGCGGGAGTCTTCGCGCTCAGCCAATCAGGACGCCTGGGCCGCTTCGCCACCACGGAGGGAATCCTTCAATCCCACAGTCCGGACCCCGCGATACTGCATCAACTCTTTCGCAACTCGCCGGATACCGCACAGGTCATGCAACGGATCTGGGCTTGCGGAAAGCTGCCGCATCGCTGGGAGATCATCAACTACCTCAACCGCAACGTTGGCCAACGACCCGACCTTCTGCCGGCGGTCAATGACATCGTCCGACAAGCCGCCAGTGATCCCGATCTGACCTTGCGGCTCACTGCCCTGAATCTCTTGCGGGTGATCGATCATCCCGACTGGCGATCTTCGATTCACACCGCGCTGAATGATTCGGATCCGGTAGCCCGTGAATCCGCACAGACCATCCTTCAACAAGCCGGCATGAAAGCGCCGACCAATCTCCCGCCTCGTGAAATTGATCACGTGCGCGGCCCAGGTTTTGGGCACCTGGCGTTTCATGATTTCAAGCAGCAAAGCTATGCACTCACTCAATTCACCAACCGCCCTGTGTTGCTGCACTTCTTCACCACCTGGTCGTCGAACTGTGTCAGCGAGATCCCTGCCTTGGTGAAGCTGCGCGAAATGGCGCCGTCGGAATTGCAGATCGTCGGCGTGAATCTCGATGGCGTTCCCGGTGTTCGCCATGATCACTCGACCGGCGATGGCGAACACGAGGATTGCGAAAATTGTCAGGGACTGAGTGAGGGGGAGGGACTGTTCAAATCGGTCGAGCGCCATGTCATCGTCAAGGGATACAACTACCCGGTGGTTTTTGATCTGGACGGTATCGCCACGGCTCAACTTGAAGGCAGCGAACTGCCCGTGCACGTGCTGCTCGATTCCGAACATCGCCTGCTCCGCCGCTACGCAGGGACACGCTCTGCGACCAACCATAACCAAATCGTCCGCCAGCTGCTCGGCGTGGCGACAATGCAAATTCAAGATTGAACTGCCACCATCAAAGTTGAGTTAATGATTCCTTCCGCATGTTCGAAAATTCACGTGCCAACAAACTGTCGTTGATCTGCGCCGTCCTCTTTTGCGGCGCGATTACGCGCGTGGTAGCCGCAGAACCGAACGATACGGCCCGTTTCGAAGCCGCGCGGCAGACCACGATTCAGTGGATGCAGACGCGCAAGGCGATCAACCAGACGATTCGCGATTGGGGGGATCAGAAGCAGTCGCTGGAGTTGACCACCGAGCTCTTGAACAAGGAACTCGCTGTTCTGGACGGCCAGATCCAGAAGGCGAAGGAGTCATCCGCAGAAAGCAAAGCGAAACGAGAGGAACTCGCGGCCAGATTGAACAGCCGCAATGAATTGCTCGATTACGCCGCCCAACGACTCGCTGCGGTGGAAAAAAAGCTCACCGGAATTGCGGGCATGTTCCCGCCCGTGCTCAAGGAAAGCGTCGAACCGTTGATGCGCAAGTTTCCCAAGGCGGACGCGCCGTCGCAGATTCCCGTCTCGCAGCGATTGCAGAACCTGCTGACGGTTTTCAATGAGATTGAGACTTTCAACGCGAAGTTCACCGTTGTGGCAGAGATGCATGGACTGAACGGCACACAGGTGCGCGTGCAGGTTCTGTATCTCGGATTGGCCCAGGCCTACTACGTGAGCAAGAGCGGTCGCTGGTCGGGTGTCGGTCGACCGGGACCCGACGGCTGGATCTGGAAGCAGAACAATGAGATCGCGCGAGATATCTCACGGGCCATCCGGGTGTACAAGGACGTTGCCCTCCCTTCGTTGGTTAACCTGCCGGTGGAATTGAAATGAGACTGGCCACGCACATCACAACGATTCTGTTGCTCGCGATGGTGACAACTTTGCGCGCGGCTGAATCCACGTTCGCCGGAGCGTCGTCATCGGTGGAGATCGACCTCCGCTCGGCCCAGAAGGAACTAACCGAACTCAACCGCAAGATCGCAGAAGAGAAGCTGCCGCTCTCGCGGAAGGTGACGGAATTGGAGTTCTCCACTGCCACCAAGCGCGGCGAGTTGGATACCGAACTTGCCCAGGCGCGTGATGCCACGGAAAGCATCAGCGGATTCGAGGCCGAGTTGGAAATCGCCGACCAGGAAGTGGAGTTTGTCACCAGTTCGCTCGCCGAGTTCGGGCACTTTCTCGAGACCAAAATTCACATCAGCGAACTTCGTCAATACGAGGACGCCATCGAACAGGCCGAGTCCGTGGTCGAAGACGTGAATCTTTCCCCCCGCGAACGCCTTGAGAAACAACTCGCCCTGCTCGACAGGGCTGCCAATCGCGTTGGCGAATTGATGGGTGGCCAGACCTTCGAAGGCGAGGCGCTTTCCGATGATGGCGAACTGGAACAAGGACGCTTCGCACTCGCCGGTCCCATCGCCGTCTTCGCCGGCAACGGCAACGCCGGCATCGCGCAGCTAGAGGTCAATACACTCGATCCGGTGCTCATTCCGATCAATGGCGGGGACACCAATCAGCTCGGCGAACTGGTCCAAAACGGCAAGGGTCTGTTTCCGGTGGACGCCTCCGGCGGACGCGCACTGCGAATTCAGGAGCGTCAGGAGACCTTGCAGGAACACCTGATCAAGGGCGGCGTGGTTATGATCCCGATTCTGGCGCTGGCAGTCATGGCGGCAATGTTGGGCATCGTCAAATGGGCGCAGGTTGGCTTCCTTCGCGCCCCTCTCCCGCAGGACGTCGAACTCATCCTCAAGCAACTCGCCGCCGACCAGAAAGCGAAAGCCCTCGATCACGCCCGCTCATTGAAAGGTCCCGCCGGCAACCTGCTCGAAACCGCCATCGAGAACGCGGACCAAAAGAAGGAGTTGCTGGAGGAGATGCTCTACGAACGCGTCCTGCACATCCGCCCGCGCCTCGAACGTTGGCTTCCCTTCATCGGCCTCACCGCCGCAGTTGCCCCGCTGCTCGGACTGCTCGGCACGGTCACCGGCATGATCAACACCTTCAAGCTGATCACCCTTTTCGGCACCGGTGACGCGAAGACCCTTTCCAGCGGCATCTCCGAAGCCCTCGTCACGACCGAGTGCGGCTTGATCGTCGCGGTCGCCGCGTTGCTCATCCACGCCTTTCTCACCCGCCGTATTCGCGGTTTCATCACCAGCCTGGAACAAGCGGCTGTCGGCTTCGTCAACGGCCTCGCCCTGAAACGCGATGACGAATGACTTTCATCCCCACGACCTGTGGCACGTCTGGCACGACGGCGGATGCGTGTTGATTCCGTTGTTCCTGCTCGCGCTGTTCATCGGCTACCAGGTTTCGGAAATGCTCATCTACTTCGCACGCACCGATTGTCGGAACGCGAACGATCGGAAGTGGAATCAATGGATCGAACAGCCCCAGGACGCCACGGGCGAAGCCGGAGAAATCATCCGTTACTCCCAAGCCGGAGAGAGCTGCGCATGGTCCGTGCGGGAACGGTTTCAGGCTGTTCGCACCGCCCGGCTTCCACGACTCAACCAACGTATTATCATGCTGGGTGTCGCCGTTACGGCTGCCCCCTTGCTCGGTTTGTTGGGCACGGTCTACGGCATGCTGGAAACGTTCGAAGCGATCGGCGAAACCAGTGGCAATACTTTGGAACGAATGTCCCACGGCATCTCGGAGGCACTGATCACGACCGAAGTCGGTTTGATCATCGCCGTCACCGGTTTCTTCGGACTCTATCTCGTGCGTCGTCAACGCAATCGTTTCCGCGCCTTCTTCAACCACCTCGAAAACCTGACGCTGCTGCACTGCCAGCAAAGCTGATCATGCAAAGCCGTCGTTATCTCGAAGAGGAGGAAGATCGCAACGAGATCAACATCTCGCCGTTGATCGACATGGTGTTCATCCTGTTGATCTTCTTCATCGTCACGACGGTGTTCGTCGAGGAAACCGGCATTGACGTCGACAAGCCCGTCGCCAACACCGCTCGCCAACTGGAGAAGAAATCCATTCTGATCGCCCTGAGTGCCAGTGGACAAGTCGTCTACGGCGGTCGCGAAATCGGGATCCAGGGTGTCCGTGCAGTCGTCACCCGGCTCTGCGAGAAGGAAGCCATGCCCGTCATTCTGCAGACGGACAAGAGCGTCCATGCCGACCTGATCGTCTCCGTGATGGACGAAGCCAAGGCCGGCGGCGCGAGCCTCATCAGCCTTTCTACGGAAGTCAGCGGCAACTAGACCATGCGAGCAGAGGACCAACCGAATGAAACGAGCGTGGTCTATCACGCGCCGCCTCAACGTGGCCTGCCCTTGGTTTCCGCCCTGATCGCAGCGGCATTTGGCGTCGGTATCTTCGTGGCATTTGCCGTGTTCCAGGTTCAGCCGGTGGAACCTGAGCTGAAAACCCAACTGCGTGAACTCGTCGCCGTCGAAAAGCCCCCGCCTCCGGTCAAGCAACCGCCACCGCCGGAAAAGAAAGCTCCCGCCGAAGATACCCTGCAGGTTCAGGTCAAACCCGACCTGCAGGTCCCCGTGCCACCGCTGCAACTCAACCAGCTCAACGTCAAACTGGTCCCTGAGTTCAACACCAGGCTGGCCGGAAACTTCGGCCTCGATTTCCAGACCCTCGGCCCGGGCGTTGGCAACTTTGAAGTCTTCGATCTCAGTGAAGTCGACGGACAACCGAGGGCCCTGTTTGTTCCCCGCCCAACCTATCCCGCCTCCCTCCGCAAGTCGGGTATCTCCGGTCGGGTCGTCGTCGCCTGCGTCATTGACTCCGAAGGCAACGCACGCAATCTGAGCATCCACGAATCCACTCATCGCGCCTTCAACAACGCCGCCCTGAACGCCATCAGTCGCGCTCGATTTCAGCCCGCGACCAACGGCGGAAAGCCCGTCGCGGTCAACGCGCACATCCCCTTTCGCTTCGAAGTTCCGGCCTCATGAATATCCTGCGCCACATCCTCTTGATCGCCCTGTTGGCCGGCCCGGTCGCAGCGGCCGATCTGGATTTGCAGGAGATCTTCCAGACGTCGGAGTTCAAGGCCCGCTTCGCCGCCAGCTACGGGGTCAAATCCTCGGTCGAACCCACGATTTCGCAGGAAGAGAAGCAATTGCTCGATGAAGTCGCCGGTATCCTCAGCACCAACCTGCCGGCTGCCACCCTGCGCCTGTTGGAGAACCTCCAGACCAACTCCAGCGCGGCTTTGGACTTCACCCTTGGCAACTTCCTTTTTCAGCAGAACAAATTGGATGACGCCGCCCGACAATACGGGGTCGCCTTGCTAAAAATGCCGGATTTCCTCCGAGCCCACAAAAACCTCGCGCTGATCCAATTCCAACAAGCCGAATACCAGAACTCACTCGCCTCCCTGCTGAAGTCACTCGCCCTGGGTGAAGTTGATGAACTCACGTTCGGTCTCGTAGGTCACTGTCACTTCCGTCTCGGCCACCACGCCTCCGCCGAATCCGCCTATCGCCGCGCCCTCATCTTCAACCCCGCCAACGCGAACTGGAAACAAGGCCTCGCCAGCACGCTCATCGAACAGAACCGCCACGCCGAAGCCGCCGCCTGGCTCGAAGAGCTGCTCGTGTTGAAACCCGACCGCGCCGACCTGTGGCTCGCCCAGGCCGACACCTACCTCGGCCGTGAAGACGTCGAACGCGCCGCCGCCAACTACGAACTCCTCCGCCGCATGGGCAAAGCCAGCCCCGGCAGCCTGCTCAACCTCGGTGACATTTATGTCAATCAAGGCCTCCCCAGGACCGCTGTCGACACCTACCTCGAAGCCCTGACCAAGAAGCCTCTCCCCGATCTCCCCCGGATGCTGCGAGTTGCCCGCATCATCCTCGAACAACAACGTCCGCAGGAATCATCACGCCTGGTCACCGCGCTGGAAAAATCTTACGCCACGAAATCCGACGATCTCCTCCGCCTGAAGTCCCGGATCGCCTTCTCCCAAGGCGATAGCCAAGCGGCGGTGAACGCCCTCGAATCTCTCGTCGAACAAAACCCCACCGACGGCGAAACCCTCATTCTGCTTGGCGATCACTACGCCGCCAGCACTGACAAGAAACAACAGGAACGCGCCGCCCTGCTCTATGAACGCGCCTCCCGCGTCGAAGGCTTCGCTGCCCGCGCCATGGTGCAACAGGCGGTGATGCTGGTCCGCCGCAACCAGTTCGAGAAAGCCATCCTCATCCTCAAGAACGCCCAAGCCATCGATCCCAAGCCAAACGTGGCTGACTATCTTGAGCGCCTGGAGCGGATCTTTTCCATCAGCGGCAAATAACTTCGCCTCCTAGAATTCAGCCGTCGCCAGACCGGTCGCGGTAGATCTCCCCGCTAATAGGTTTTTGAGATCAGCGACCTTGTGGCGACGGTGTGTCCTCTCAACCACTGCGGAGACCAGCCAACAGAAAGGCAATGAAGAAAGCAGCCACGGCGGCGAGGATCAGTGCGAGCAAACCACGGTGCTCGACCAATTCACTCTGCCTCCGTGTCTCCGGAAGTGAGAACCACACCAGGGTCGCAACCAGCGAGAACACCAGCATCGCCAAGGCATTGCCGTAGGCGACGAGCGCCAGGAAGCAGGCAATCACGAGGGATGCGAAGGTGTCGTGGGGGGTGGTTTCCGGATGAGAACTGCTTTTCATCAGTGCCTCTCAGTTGGGTCAATATCGTCTATCCCAGCGCACTTGCTTTGCGGAAATTGCCCAATTCCGGCCGTGACTTGACCATGAACAACCGTCCCGAAATCGATTTCCAAATTCGCCTGAGAGGCTGACACTGCCTTCGTGAGCGCTGAGCCGAATCCCTATGTCTGGGCAACTGTCGACGAGGCCGATCGAGAGTTGTTTGACCGACACCTCAAGGGTTTTGTCCCGCCGAATTCCTTTGATGCGCACGCGCATCTCTGGCGGATCTGCGATCTCGGAGATCCGACGCCGCCCTTGGCGGCGGCGGGTCCGGCGGAGGTGACGCGGGCGGTCTATGATGAGCGGGTATCCCAGTGGATGTCCGATCGTTGTCCCAGTGGCGGACTGTTCTTTCCCTTCCCTACGCGCCAGGTGGATCTGGATGGAGCCAATCGATTCCTGGCGGACCAGATGAAGGCTGACCCTAATTCGCGGGGGCTGATGATCATTGCCCCACGCCAGGATCCGGCAGCCGTCGAACGACAGGTGATCGACGACAAGTTTGTTGGCTTCAAGGTCTACCACTTGCTCGCGGATCGGCAGAACACGTTGGGGGCGGAGACCGGTGAGTTCCTGCCTGAGTGGGCGTGGGAAATCGCAGATCAACATGGGCTCGCGATCATGTTGCACATGGTCCTGCCGCGCGCCTTGGCGGAGCCGGCGAACCAATGCTACATCCGTTCGCACTGTGAGAAGTATCCCGGTGCGAAGCTGATTCTCGCTCATGCCGCGCGCGGATTTTGCGGACGACACACGGTCGAGGGCATCGAATCGCTGCGTGGCTTGGACAACGTCTTCTTCGACACTTCGGCGGTCTGCGAACCGGAAGCCTTTGAAGCCATCTTGAAGGTGTTTGGTCCGACGCGCATGTTCTTCGGTGCGGACTTCTGCGTGACCGAGATGAAGACCCGTTGCGTGAATCTCGCCGACGGTTTCCTCTGGCTGGACGAGATTCGCGCGGACTTTCAGCGATCGCGGTTCGCCCGGCCGACCTTGCTCGGACTCGAATCCCTGCTGGCGTTGAAGCAGGCCTGTCACAACCAACATCTTACCGACGGTGACATCGAAGAGATCTTCTGTTTTGGCGCACGACGAATGCTGGGCATCCCGCTCTCAGGAGAGACGCCTGACGTACAGGCCACTTATCGTGAGGCCAAGGAACTCATCCCGGGCGGCACGCAATTGCTCAGCAAGCGGCCTGAGATGTTTGCGCCCGAGCAGTGGCCCGCCTACTACCGCGAAGCCCGTGGCTGTGAAGTAATTGACATCGAGGGCAACCGCTTCATCGACATGAGCCTCAACGGGATCCTCGCGTGTATCCTTGGCTACGCCGATCCGGACGTGAACGCCGCCGTCATCCGCCGCGTAGGTCTCGGATCCATGTCGACGTTGCAGACGCAGGACGAAGTCGAACTCGCGAAGCTGCTCACCGAGATTCATTCGTGGGCGCAACAGGCGCGCTTCACGCGGGCCGGAGGCGAAAGCATGACCGCCGCGGTTCGAATCGCCCGCGCCTTCAGCGGACGCGACAAGGTCGCGCTTTGCGGCTACCACGGTTGGCATGATTGGTACCTCGCTGCCAATCTCCGTGACGACAAGCTGACCGGCCACCTCCTGCCGGGATTGGATCCTGCGGGAGTTCCCAAAGACTTGGCCGGCTTGACCCACACCTTTCGCTACAACCAACTCGCCGATCTCGACGCGATCATCGCCAAGCACGGCAAGGAACTGGGTGCCGTTGTCATGGAACCGACCCGTCACACCGATCCGGAACCGGGTTTCCTCGAAGGCGTGCGCGAGCGATGCGATCGGCTTGCTATACCTCTCGTATTCGACGAGATCTCGATCGGCTGGCGGCTTGGTCTTGGCGGAGCGCACTTGAAATTGGGGGTGAACCCGGACATCGCCGTCTTCGCCAAAGCACTCGGCAACGGCTTTCCCATCGGCGCCATCATCGGCACGCGCGCGGTCATGCAGGCCGCGCAGGGATCTTTTATTTCCAGCACCTTCTGGACGGAAGGGGTCGGACCCGCCGCGGCCGTTGCCTGCGTGAAGAAGATGATGAACACCGACGTTCCAGCTCACCTCGCAAAGATCGGCGGACTCGTCAACGAAGGCTGGCGTGAACTGGGTCGCAAACATGATGTGCCCGTTCTCACTCCGGGACGACCGGAAGCGTCGTTGCTCGCCTTCGATCATCCGCAAGCCGCGGCGCTCACCACCCTGATGACCGCACGCATGTTGAAGCGCGGCTACCTTGCCGCTGGGGGATTCAATGCCACGCTCGCCCACGAACCGCGACACGTCACCGCCTACCTGGCGGCATTGGATGAAGTGTTTGCCGAACTCGCGTCGGCGATTCAATCAGGAGACATTGAGCAACGCATCGGCGGCCCGGTGAAGCATTCGCATTTTGCCCGACTGACTTAGCCTGCAAGTTCGCGCGCTAGCTTGAAAACCAGCTATTCGAGTGGCCGGACCTGCTTCTGCCACTCTTCCGGCTTTTCAGAAATGTCACTGTCGTCCTCGTAGTGCTTCTGCAAGGCGACGAGTTGTTTCTTCATGCGGGCGGTGAGCTTGGCGTGCTTGGCGATGCCGTAGAGGTTGGTCAATTCGTCCGGGTCGGTCTTGAGGTCGTAGAGTTCCCACTCGTTTCCGAATTGGTAGAAGTGCATCAGCTTGTAGCGATCAGTGCGGATGCCGTAGTGACGCGGAACCATGTGAACGCTGGGATACTCGTAATAGTGGTAGTAGATGCTCTTGCGCCAGTTCTTCGGTGACTCACCCTTCAACAGCGGCACCAAGGAAAGACCCTGCATGTCGCTCGGGATCGGCGCACCGGCCATTGCGAGAAAGGTCTCGGCGTAGTCGAGATTCTGAATGAGGTGCTTCTTGTTATAGGAACCGGGTTTGGTAACGCCGGGCCAGCTGGCGATGAAGGGCATCTTCAACGACTCGTCATACATCCAACGTTTGTCGTACCAGCCGTGGTCGCCGATGTAGAAGCCCTGGTCGGAGCTGTAGATCACGACGGTGTTGTCGTCGAGCTTGAGCTGGCGAAGTGTGGCGCGGAGGCGGCCGACACTTTCATCCACACCGCGGACGCAGCGAAGGTAGTTCTTCGCGTAGCGTTGAAACTTCCAGCGGACGAGATCCTTGCCCTTGAGGTTCGCCTTGTGGAAGGCGGCGTCCCGCGGTTTGTAGGCGGCATACCAGGCGGCGAGTTGTTCCTTGGTCATCCGCTGCATGTTGCGCCAAGCGGAACGGTCCTGGCGCTTCTGGGAAGGCGGTTGATTGAACTCGGGCGTGAGGTCGACGAAGAGGTCGTAGTTCAAATCCATGTGACGATCGATCTCGAGTTCCTGGTGACGCGCGGGCGGGGCGTTGTCCTCCCACTTGTCGAAGAGCGTCGGCGGTTCCGGAATCTCGATGTCGGCATAAAGATCCAGGTGACGGGTGGCGGGCATCCAGTTGCGGTGCGGCGCCTTGTGCTGAACCATCATCATGAAGGGCTTGTCATCTTCGCGCTTGGTCTTGAGCCATTCGATGGCCAGATCGGTCACGACGTCCGTGCAGTGTCCGTCGATGCGGCGCTTGCCGTCGGCGAAGATCATGTCCGGGTTGTAGTAAAGGCCTTGGCCGGGAAGAACGGCCCAGTCGTCAAAGCCCTGTGGCTTGCCCTTGAGATGGCTCTTGCCGTAGATCGCGGTCTGGTAACCGGCCTTCTGTAACAGCTTCGGAAAGATCTGCTGGTTCCAGTCAAAGCTGTTGCCGTTGTTCATGAAGCCGTTCTTGTGGCTGTGCTTGCCACTCATGATCACGGCGCGGCTCGGACCGCAGATGGAGTTGGAACAAAAGCTCTTCTCAAAGGTCACGCCATCACGCGCGAGCTTGTCGATGTTCGGCGTGGGATTGACCGACTTCAGCCAACCGTTATACGCCCCGATCGCATGCGGCGCATGATCATCGGAAAAGACAAAGAGGATATTCGGACGCTTGGCCGACTCGGCAGTGAAGACGAGGGCGAAGGCAAACAGGGAAATCAATCGTGCTTTCATGATTAAACGTGCGCGGAACGTAGCAGTGCGCCGTTCCGAGTCGAGGATTTTGACGTTGTTTGGAGCGGATGCTTCAACGACTGACAAAGAAAGCGGTCGCCCCGTCGATGATGGCAAGGTCGTGGTCTTTCTTTACCCGCACGCCTTGTAGTTCGTAAAAGCCCTTCGTGGAAGTCGCGATGCCGCTCTTCAGTCGGAGCTGTTTGTCAGCAGGCAGGGGAACAAAGCGGCATTCGATTGTGCGCTTTTCGAGCCCGTCGCGTTTGGCGGGATCGTGGATCAGGAAGATGGGTTTGGCAGTCGTTCCCTTCACGTCTGCGATCGTCACGAAATGACCGGCGGCGCGATAGTAGTGGTCACTCTTGTCGAGACACCAACCGATGTTGAGCAGGACTTGACCACCATTTTGGACTGTCTTCGACACCCAATCCCGATCCATGACTCGCCCAACACGGCGCACCCGGCTGCGCCAGTTCATGGTCTCCACCTTCACCTTGTAGCCGCAGGCCTTCACATACCGTTCGATCCCATAGGCGACGTTCTTGGGCGGCGTGCCGGTGACCGGGTCGGTATCAACGTAATCATCCGTGCCCAGCAGGCGCGCGAGCTCAAATTGCTTGCGACCCGGATTGGCGTTGTCCTTCACCAATTTCGGAAAGCCGTTTTCGTCGAGCCACATGAGGGTGTTCGAAAGTGCCACCGGTGCGCAGTAACTCGCCCCCGAACGTGGCAGCTTGCCGTGGCGGGTGTCGCCTTGGCAGAAGTCCGGCATTTCTCTTGCGCGATCCGCGGCGGATAGCGCGAGGGGGAAGAGGAGCAATGCGACGAGGGTCTTCACGGAACTATTTCAGAGGGTTTTCGTACCAGACAACGTTCTTGGATCCACGACCGGCGTTGAGCAGATCGCCGTCGCCGTCACCATCCATGTCCACCGTGCGCAGGTCGTAGCTCTGTTGCTTGCTGTCGAGCGTGTGGATCTTGAACTGACCCTTGCCATTGTTCTCGTACCAGCGAACCCATTCGCTTTCGTAGCCACAGCTGGCGGCGTCGAGATCGCCGTCCTGATCGTGGTCGAAAACGGTGAGGCTGTGCGGCTGTTTGATATCGGGATCGATGGTGTGGATTCTCCAGCTGGGGCTTTCGAACCAGATTACGCCGGCGCTGTGACCGCGTGAAGCGAGCCAATCGACCTTGCCGTCGCCGTTGATGTCACCTGGCAGGATGCACGTGGCGGCCAGTTGGTTTTCAGCGAGGATGGTTTTCTTCCACGGGCCTTTGACGCCCGCCTTGCCGGGATTGGTCCAGAAGGCGAACCAGTTTCCATCCGCGAAGGGTTTGCCCTTGGCGCCCACGGCGATTTCTTTCCAACCGTCTCCGTCGATATCGCCCGCGCCCATGTAGTGGCTGCCGCCGCGTGCGTCACCCTTGGCGAAGACATGACGATTCCACACTTTCGCACGCTTGGGATTTCGCGGGCGGCTGAACCAGGCGATCGAGTCAGCCAGTCCCCGCGCCGGTTCGAAGTTGTTGATCACGAGGTCGTCCTTGCCGTCGTTGTCGATGTCCGAGGTGATGATGCAATGGATGCCGGTGATTTCGTTGTCGATCATCCGTGGCGTCCAAGCGCCCTTGAGCGCTTCATCTTTGCCGGGATTCTCCAGCCAGAAGGGATGCGCACTGGCGAGCGTGCCGACCCAATCCATGTCGCCGTCGCCATCGGCATCGATCACGGAACTGTGAATGCAACCTCCGCCTCCACCCATGAAGCGATGGAGGATGATCTCGTGTTTCCAGTCGGGCGCGATGAAGAGGCTGACGCGGCCGTTGAAGCTCGCGATGACGTCGAGGTGTTTGTCCCCGTTGACGTCGAGGGCCACCGCGGTGTTGCAGTGGCCTTGTTCCGTGATGACGTGTTTGGTCCAGTTCTGTGCTTGGGCAGAAACACCAAGCGCGGAAGCGAGTGCGAGAGCGCGGAGAATTTGCATGCCGAAACATCGGCTTGGTCTCCCGCGGTCGGCAATGAAAAACAGGCAGGAATTCGCGACTGGCACCAACAGCAGGATCGGCGTATATCGTGACCGACCCTCTGGTAGTTCCCATCCATGCCCGATCCACCTGAACATAGCGATGAGTCGATCGAGACGCTGCAAGGCGGGACGACGCCAACCTCTGGCGCCGGGGGCAAGACCACCGCTCCGTCCATCGTGCATGGCCAGACGGAATTGGCGGCCGATTCGGCCCGTTACTCCGTGGGCGAGGAGATCGCCCGCGGCGGCATGGGGGCGGTGATCGAAGCCGAGGAGACCTCGCTGGAACGTACGGTGGCGATGAAGGTGATGTTGTCCCCAACGACAAACGCACGAGCGCGCTTCATCCGTGAGGCAACCGTCCTGGCCCGGCTCGAACATCCGAACATCGTCCCGATCCACGAATTGGGGACGGATGAACAGGGCCGACTCTTCTACACGATGAAGAAGGTCGAGGGGGCCACTTTGCAGGCGGTCATCAAGGGATTGAAACGCGGCGATACCGAAACCGTCGCGGAGTGGTCGTTGGACCACCTGTTGTCGGTGTACCGCAAGGTCTGCGATGCGATCGCGTTTGCGCATTCACGAGGGATCATCCATCGCGACCTGAAGCCCGATAACATCATGCTTGGTTCCTTTGGCGAGGTGTTGGTCATGGATTGGGGCCTGGCCAAGCTCATGGACGAGGAGGAGCCAGAGTTGCCGGCCGGTATTGAAGACAATACGTCTGAGGTGCCCGGCAGATCCGGTAGCTTGACCTTGGATGGCGCTGTCATCGGTTCGCCGCAATACATGCCGCCGGAGCAGGCGGTCGGTCGCGTGGACGAGATTGATGAGCGTTCCGATGTTTTCAGCCTTGGTGGAATCCTCTACGCCATTCTCACATTGCGGCCGCCGGTGCCGAACGGGTCGGTGTCGGAGGTGTTGGAGATGGTGAAGAGCGGCGGGATCACCCCGCCTTCGGATTTGTGGACGACCGAAGTCGGCCGCGCGGGCCAGGGCCCGGCGGATGCTCCGGACAAGCGGGGGAACGACCTGCCTCACTGCCCAGGCGGACGCGTCCCGAAGGCTTTGTCAGCCGTGACCATGCAGGCGATGGCATTTGCCAGAGAAGAGCGGTATGCGGAGGTCACGGATCTCGCCGCAGAAATCTTCGCATACCAGAGTGGCTATGCCACCAGCGCCGAACATGCAGGTGCCCTCGGTCAGTTTTGGAAGCTGGTGATGCGCCATCGCGGCATGACCGCCACTGCGGCCGTGTTGCTCGTGGTGATCGGATATCTTTGGCTGAACTTCACGATCGACCTCCGTGCGGAAAAAGAAAACGCCCTCGCCGAGGCGGACAACGCGGAGATTGCGTGAGCCGCGGCGGTGAAGGAGGCCGGCAACGCCCGTGAGGCCGAGGCGGAGGCGCAAAGGGCACGCGAGCAGGCAGAGCTGGATCGGCAGGCCGCCCGCCGATCACTCGCAGTGGCCAAGGTCACCCTCGCCGATCGCGCGCGGGAACGTCGCGATTGGTCAGGAGCGCTCAACGAACTCGAGCTGGTCCCGCCCGAATTTCGCGATGCCCGCTGGCACCGCGTGCAGCGCGGCAGCGACAACTCGATTCATCCGCCGATCCCCCTGCCGGAGCACATCCGTACCTTGACGCCCCATCCACTCCGCCCGGGGGTGTTCATTTTCAACCACCGCGATATTGGTATGTTGGACGTTCGCTCCGGCGAGCAGACGAGTTTCTTCGAGCGCCCGCGGATCGGCTTCGTGGCCGTGTCGCCGGATGGCGAACATCTCGCGCTGATCCCGGAAGCGACCGGGCAGGCGATGGAGGTGGTGGAGTTGGAGACCGGCCGGCAGCTGTGGACGGAACCTCGCGCCAAGAATACTTTCCAAGCCGGATTTGATCCGACCGGCTCACTGCTGTTTCTCGCCAGCCCAGACGCTTTGCGCGCCGTCGATTGGCGGCAGGGAAGAACGGTCTGGGAGGTTCGCGGGATCTTCGGCGCCAAGGTGATCGACCGACCGGGCTTGCCTCTGATTTCGGCGGGAGAAAAACTCCAGGGGTTCGATCCTAAAACCGGCCAACGGCTCTTCGCGTACCCTGAGCAGACGCCTGCCAGGCACGCCGCAATGAATGCGGACGGCACGCGCCTCGTGTGCCGGGACCGCAAAAACATTCTTTGGGCGTGTAACCTCCAGACCGGGGAGAAGATCTTTCAGACCCGACTGGATGAGGGGAACTACTTCGATCTCGAGTTTCTTCCTGACGGACGACATTTCCTGCTTGGGTTCACTCCCTTGGGAAGCAAACGCTCCTATTCCGTCGAGGTGCGACAGACCGAAACCGGACGCATGGTCCAGTTGTTGACCGGTGGAATTTCCATCACGCGCGGGGTCGCCGTTCATCCGCTCAGCGGGCACGTCTTTGCCAATGCCGTTCCCCGGCTCTGGCATCCGGAGTTGAAGCTCCCACTTCTCGCGCATCCCGCCGACACGCGTCAGCTCGGCCCGCATCCCTCGGGTGTGAACGCGTGGGACTTCGTCGATAATCAACGACTGGTCTATGTGGATCCTGGCTCCGATTCCCCCGCCTGAAGCATCCTCGGCGACGCGGCCAACACGGTGGATCCATTCCCGGATCTTCGAGGTTTCACCACGGATACCGTTTTCGATTTCACCCGCGATCGGGAGTTCATGATCTTGATCCGATCCCAACCCGGCCCGATTGGACATACCGGGATGTTGACCTCTCGAGAGGGGCGCAAGTATCGCGAGTTGGCCCGGCTGCAGGTCGCCCCGACAGGAACCGATGCGGATGCCATCGGCTTGTCACCCGCCGGCGACAAGCTGCTCTGGACCAACTACAAGCGGGCTCATGTGCTGGACGCCCGTACGGGGCGGATCCGGTATCCTCTGCGAACGGCAGACGGGATCTTCCGAATGATGGCGGCCGCCTGGCTGGACGGCGGCTCACGCCTGTTGGGACTGGTGGCAACCGACAAGCCGATCGGCCAGGTGGGTTCTCGCAATCGGATCATGCTTTGGGATGGAAACACCGGGAACAAGCTGAAGGAACTCGAACAACCCACGCCCGCCCACCTGCTCGCAACTTCACCGGACGAATCGCTCTTCGCCGAAGCCGGCTCGGACATGGTCATTCGTATTCGGGCGCTTGCCGATCTCAGGACCTGCCGGGAAATCCACGGACACGATGCCCCGGTTTCTGCGTTGTCCTGGCACCCGACCAGCAATGTGATCGCCAGTGCGTCCGTTGATCTGGCCATCCGCCTGTGGGACGCGAATACCGGAGATCAACTGGCCGAGATCCATGGATGCTCGGCCACCCCGGTTGGACTGCGCTTCAGTCCTGCCGGTGACCTGATTGCCGCTTCGACAGGCTCTCCGGAGAAATGGCTCCGGGTCTGGCAAAACCCCTTGGTGAAAGAACGGGCGAAGCAAATCACGAAACCCAAGCACAAGCCGGCGAATCTGATCACCAAGCCCGCGACCAAGGCAGTGCCGGTGATATCCAATCCAACCCTCACAGTCTTGTCACTCACCAACCAGCTGGAACTGGAAACCAAGACCGTTCTCGGTGTCCGCGCCAAACGGACGGTCGCCGTGAACACCTGGGATTTCATTGGTGACCACACCGTCGTTCACTCTGCGGCCAACGAGGGCAGGGCAACCATCGTGAATCTGCAACCCGGTCGGACCAATGAGATCCCCGCTCTCTCTGAGCTTTCCGGTCCCGTGACCATGGATATTCTGCCCGATCGGTCGGCGGCCCTGTTCGTGAGCAATGACCGCGATCAGGAGAAACGACGATGGCTCCACCTGCGGATGATCGACGGAGAGTATTCGCCCGTCGGTCGACTGGCCTTCGATGACCCGATACAACCCATCGACCTCTTCCGCCTCACCCCGGACGGCAAGCAGTTTCTCTACACCAGCTATATGGTCGTGAAACTCACCGACCTGCGGACGAGAAGAAACCTGAGGTCTTTCCGCCAAGGCAGATTTCCCTTCGTGTTCCGAATCCTCGACTCTGCCTGGCTCCACGGCGGCGACCAACTGCTGGCCATCGGATTCACCGATAAGCCGATTGGCAAACGCGGTTCCAAGAACCGGATCTTCGTGTGGGACACCGAGACCGGGCGACTGCTGCGTTCCATCCAGCACGATTCCCTCCTGCACACATTGGCCATCGCCCCCAAAGGTGATCGCTTCGCCGAAGCCGGCGTCGACGGCAAGATCCGGATCCGCTCCACCAAGACGCTTGAACTGATCACGGAGATCGCCGCCCATGCCGACGAGATCGAAGGCCTCGCCTGGCACCCCACCGCCGACCTCATCGCCAGCGCATCGAAGGATCGTCGTCTCCGCTTCTCCGATCCCACCAAGGGCGACGACTTTCCGGTGGTCCAACTCGACACGCGAGATGAAACGAAGCTCGACCGCTACATCCGCAGCCGCAGCGGTTGGGCGAACAACGAATGGATCGGACCGACCAAGGGCGTCATGTCGACCAACGAATTCCGCAAGCTGGTGATGAAGGGTTGGGCCGCGGCGGATGAGATCCTGAAGTTGAACGAAGGCGCACGCATGGCATCCGGTGAGCTCTATCGGCCGCTGTTGATGATGGGCCTGGTGTCCAATGACCGGCAGCTGAAATTGCCGCACGATTATCAGTACGACGATGCGAAGCCTTTGGATCTCGTCACGGCGGGAACGATGTTTGGAAGTTCCGTGGCGGAGAGCGGTGATCGTCACCAGCAGTTGGAGAACTACGCCATCTGGATGACATCCAGCAGCACGCCGCGCTTCACCCGCGTCCTTGTCAATCGCCTCTGGAAGTTTGCCTTCGGGGTGGGCCTGTTTGAACCGGTCGACAGCCTCACCGGCTACACCAAAATCTCGAATCCCGAACTGCTCTACCACCTCGAGAAGGTGATGATCGAATCGGGTTACGACACGAAACATCTGCTCGAGGTGATCTTCAATTCCCGCGCCTGGCAACGCGCCGCGCACACCGAGGAGATCATCGCCGGCCAGCCGTATCATTTTCCCGGACCCAAACTGCGCCGCATGACCGCCGAACAGATCTGGGATTCGTTGACCGCGTTGAGCATCAAGAATCCGGACGAGTATCGTCCGAACGAACGTACGCAGCTCATCCGCCTGGAGAAGGAACGTCTCCAATGGAACAGCGTGAAAGGCGCCGACTACGGCAGGTTCGTCGCGCTCATGGATGAGTACGCCCCACGCGCCGCGAACATCGCCCAGGAACGCCGGCGCCTGGCCATGGCGGGAATGGAAGCCGCTGCGAAGAAGGACCGTGAGCTTTCCCGTGAACTGCGGACCAAGTCGCGACGCTTGATCGAAGATTTCAAGGAATCCATCAGCGAACGCGGCTGGCCGGACCTGGCGACCCTCGAACTCGACCGCCTGTCGATCGCCCACGTCGGCCTGCTTGGGGCGGCAACGGTCTTCTGGTCCTGGCTGCGCGGCGCGGAAACGATCGCCGTCATGGGCCGGACGACGGTTACACGCGGCGGCGCCGCCGTCTTCGGGTGAGGTGATCTCACACGTGGGCGCCGAGTT
>JBMYQZ010000018.1:0-20031 GCA_049601855.1 Limisphaerales bacterium
TGAGTTTGACCTTGGATTAAGGGGGACAAGTTCCATCCATAACTTCATAGTTAGCCGCTCGATTGGATCGGATCGACCCAAGCTACGAGGCTCCGTAGCCACCAAGTGTGGCGGGGTCGACATGGAGTGCAATGACCGAATCACTTTCCATTCACGAAGCCAGAAAGCTGAATCTGCTGTCGCAGCGTTTGCCATCGGCGAAGAAGTCCGTGGGCGGAGCGGCCGCGGCCACCTTGGCGGCGATTGAACACCTGGGCTACGTCCAGATTGATACCATTTCCGTCATCCAACGCGCGCATCATCATACGCTATGGAATCGTCATCCGCGTTACCGTCCGTCACAACTTGAGCAATTGCTGGCCGACCGGCAGGTGTTTGAATACTGGTCCCA
This sequence comes from Limisphaerales bacterium, assembly GCA_049601855.1. GTDB lineage: Bacteria > Verrucomicrobiota > Verrucomicrobiia > Limisphaerales > JAYPXF01. Next base: position 392 of record JBMYQZ010000018.1, read on the forward strand.
TGCCGCCGCCTACCTGCCAATGCGCGATTATCGTTTCAGTCTGTTCCGCAAACGCGCGCTCGCTCGCGGCGAACAGGAGCATTGGTACGATCGCAATCCGCGGCTGGAGAAGCAGGTGCTCAAGCGGATTCGTGAGGAAGGCCCGTTGATGGCCCGCGATTTCATCGGCAAGCGGACGGGTGGCGAGTGGAAGGCCAAACCGGCCAAACGCGCCTTGGAGAATCTGTTCATGGACGGTGAGTTGATGTCGTCGCGGCGGATCAATTTTCAGAAGGTCTATGATCTGACCGAGCGGGTGTTGCCGGCCGGCACCGATTCCACGGAACCCACACCGGAGGAATATGCCCGCTTTCTGATCACGCGTTACCTGCAGGCGAACGGGCTGGGTCGCCCCGCCGAATTTGCCTACCTGCTGCCCGGCCTGAAACCGCTGATCTGCCGGGTCGTGCAGGACATGACAGCGAATGGTGAGCTCATTTCACTGCGAGCGGCGGGCGAGGATTTCCACGTGCTGCCGGCTTCGCTGCAACTGCTGAACCAAGCCCTGGCCCGCCGCAGGGTGAAGATCCTCTCGCCCTTCGACAATTTCGTCATCCAGCGCAAACGCCTCCAGAACTTGTTCGATTTCGACTACCAGATTGAGTGCTATCTCCCTGCGGCCAAACGCCGCTATGGTTACTTCACCCTGCCCATTCTTTGGGACGGCCGGCTGGCGGCGCGCATGGACTGCAAGGCCGAACGAAAGGAATCGCTGCTCCAGATCAATCACCTCGCATTGGAACCTTGGTTGAAATCGATTGACGCTTTTCTGGAAGCACTGCGAAAGGAGTTGAAGTCCTTCATGCTGTTCAACCAATGCGATCGAATCCGCCTGGGCCGATGCAGCCCGGCGCACGTCAAGGCGTCCCTACGGTCGATGGTCCAAGACACAGGATAGTGGGCGACAGTTCCGTTGCGCAATCAATCACGTTGGGGCTTACTCGCTCGATGTTTTTGCGTCCCTTCTTTCTTATGGCTTTCGTCATCGTCGGATGCGGCAGTCGCGGTGCCGAAGACGAATTACGGCGGCAGGCAATGTTTGGCGCCGTGCTGGAGGAGGCGAAGGACGGGGTCTTGTTGAAACGGATCCTGGCCGGGTCTTCTGCGGCGGAGGGAGGGTTTCAGAAAGGGGATGTGGTCAAGAGTTTGGGAGAGCGGAAGATCAACGACATCCCATCGCTTCTGGCCGCCTTGGCGGGTCGCCGGGCCGGGGATCGCGTGGTGGTGGGTTATCAGCGTGATGGTCAATCGAAGCAGGTCAGCGTGACCTTGAAGGAAAAGATCCGGGAGCAGGGGAAGGGGTATGAGGTGATCTATGGCAGCGTGAAGAACGGTGACTTCCGCCAGCGAACCATCGCGACGCGGCCGCGTGGGGAAGGCCGACATCCCGCGGTGTTGTTCCTGCAAGGTGGCCACACCTGTTTCCCGGTGGATGACATCATTGGGCGACCGTCGGCATTCGTCAGGATCACGCAGCACCTGGCGCGCCATGGCTACGTGACGATGCGGGTCGAACGTCCGGGCTGCGGCGACAGTGAAGGCGGGCCCTTGCGCGACATCGACTTTACTACCGAACTGGCGGGAAACATCGCCGCCGTGCGCGCCCTGAAGCAGAACGATTACGTCGATCCGGACAAGGTGTTGATCTACGGCCTCAGCATGGGCGGGTTCTTTGCGCCACTGATTGCCCGGGAGGAGCCCGTGAGGGGAATCGCGGCTTATGGCACGACCTGCGGAACGTTCTTCGAAGGGGTGACGGGGCAGCGCCGGAGATTCCTGTTGTTGGCCGGAAAGTCACCGGCACAGGTGAACCGGGAGAACCTGGGCCACATTCGGTTTTGGTATCAACTCACGGTGGAAGGCAAGACGATGCGGGAGATTCTGGATTCCAAATTGGTGCCGCAATCGGTACTGGATCAGTGGGCCGGGGAACCGCCCTACGTGGCCGGGCGGAACGAGAGTTTCTACCATCAGATTGCCGACCAAAACTTGGCCGAGATGTGGGGGAAAGTTGCCCAGACACCCCTGCCGGGAGCGGGCGAGGATCGATTTCCGCGCGTGCTGGCGTTACTGGGAGAGTTTGACTGGCATACGACCCACTCGGAAGGTGCGGATTGGATTGTGCAAACGGTCAACGCAGCCAGTCCCGGTCAGGCCACGAAGGTAGTCGTTCCGCAGAGCGATCACTTCTCGAATCACGTAAAATCGGCGAAGGAAAGCTTTGCTGTCCTCTACGGAAAACAACCGCGGCCGACTGCGCCATTCAATCCGGCCATTCTCGGAATCTTGCTGAAGTGGTGTGATGCCACGGTGGGAAAAGCGAAGCATTGATTAAGGTTGTCTCCGCGGAAGGAATCGGGGACACCATCGGCCATGAGTTCCACCAAAAAGGCGCCAAGTTATGCGCTGAAATTGGCATTGGTCGGATGCGGTGGTCGAGGTTCCGGCGCCGCCGTGCAGGCCTTGAACACGAGCAACAGCGTTCATCTCGTGGCGCTGGGTGAAGTGTCGCAGTCCCAACTGGATAACAGCCTGAAGAACATCAGCAAGCAGAAGCCGAATCAGGTGAGCGTGCCGAAGGAACGACAGTTCGTCGGCTTCGATGCCTATCAGAAGGCGATTGCCGAGTGTGATGTGGTGATTCTTGCAACGCCTCCCGGTTTCCGCCCGTTGATGTTTGAAGAGGCGGTGAAGCAGGGAAAACACGTTTTCATGGAGAAGCCGGTCGCCACCGATGCGCCGGGTGTGCGCAGGATTCTCGCGGCCGCAAAGATCGCGAAGGAGAAGAACCTCAAGACCGCTGTCGGCATGCAGCGTCGGCATCAGCCCGCTTATCAGGAACTCGTGAAACGCGTACACGATGGAGCCATCGGTGATCTGCACACGATGCGCGTCTATTGGCTCGGCAATTCACGCGATGGCAAGGAGCGCCTTCCGGACGAGACCGAAATGGAATACCAGATTCGGAACTGGTACTACTTCACCTGGCTCTCCGGCGATCACATCGTCGAGCAGCATATTCACAACATCGACGTCGGCAGTTGGCTCAAGCAGGCCTACCCGATTCGTGCCAACGGCCAAGGCGGACGCCAGGTCCGCAAAGCCAAACGCCACTGTCAAATCTTCGATCATCACTACGTGGAATACGAATACGCCGACGGCTCAACCATGATCAGTCAGTGCCGCCAGATCCGCGGCTGCTTTCCGGAAGTGGCTGAATACGCGCACGGCTCCAAGGGCGTCGCCAGCATGCCACCCGGCGGCAAACTCTTTGAAATCACCGGGCCCAAGGCGTGGAGTCAACGACTCAAGCGCAGGGAGAACGGCCATCAACTCGAGCACTACCCCTTCTTCAACGCCATTCAGGAGAACAAGCCGTATCACGAAGCCGAGTACGGCGCGAAAAGCACGATGGTCGCCATCATGGGCCGCATGGCGACTTACTCCGGCAAATCGGTGAGCTGGGACGACGCCTTCAATTCCAAGCTGACCCAGATGCCTGATCGACTGGACTACGACGTGATGCCGAAAGTGAAACCGGATGCCGATGGCTGGTACCCGATCGCCATGCCGGGAACGACCGTCTCCTGGTAACCTATTTTTTCTTCCGCCGTTTTTTCGGTTTGGACGGATCGAAATGTGGAATCGGTTGTGAACGCAGGTACGGCTCGCGATGCGTTTGCAGATCGTCTCCTTGGGATTCGGTCCACGCTGCCAAGGCAGCACGCAGGGGGGCAATTCGTTTCGCCGACGCCGGATCCGCGGCGAGGTTGTTGAGTTCCAGGGGATCCTTCTCCAGGTCGAAGAATTCATACTCGGGACGCGTGTAGTAACGGTTCAGCACTTCCGCGGCGGATTTGCTCTTCTTCGCGGCGGCATCCCAGGAATCCCAGAAGGCGCCGGCGCCGTCTTTGCGATGGCGATCGGAGTGATTAGTGAACCAGGCGTCGGGACGGAGGTTGTGGATGTATTTGTATCTGCCGATACGTACCGAACGAATGGGAAAGATGTTCATCACGCCATCACCCGTGTGCGTGGTGAAAATCTTCTGGCGATGGGACATGGTTTCACCGAGCAGAACGTTTTTGAAGGAGCGGCCGTCAAGATCCTCCGGCACCTCACCACCAGCCAGATCGATCAGGGTCGGAATGAGATCCACCCAGCTCACGAATGCATCCGTACGCGTTCCGGGCTTGATCCTGCCAGGCCAAACGACCTGCAGCGGAATGCGCGTGCCGGTGTCGTAGAGCGTCCACTTGCCCATGTGCCATTGGCCGCCGTGATCGCTGGTGAAGAGAAATATGAAGTCATCGCCGAAGCGCTTCTGGGCGAAGTTCCAGACGCGGCCCATCTCTTTGTCCATGCCGGTGATATCGGTCAGGTAACGCGCCCAGTGGGTGCGGGTTTCCGGGGTGTCGATGAAGTAGGGAGGGAGGGTGACCTTCTTCGGATCGTACGTGCTATCCTTGCTCCACGAAACGTGCGGGCGGCGATCTCCAACCAGCAGACAGATCGGCTGATCGATCTTCTTCGATCCGAAATGTTGCAACACGTTCTGCGACATCTCGCGTGGTGGCGGCGAATTGAAATCGGTGCCGGGGTTCTTGTTTCTGCCGTGTGCCACCTTGCCAAAGGAGGCGACGTGGTATCCAAGTTTCTGCAGAATCGGCAGGAGGAACTTGGTGCCGGGATTCACCTTGCTGTGATTCGGATGGGCGCCGTGGCGCGCCGGCATCAGGCCGGTAAGCAGCGAGAAGCGATTGGGGCAACACGAGGGTGAAGCGACGTAGGCGTTGTTGAAGGTCATGCCCCGCGCCGCGAGTTGTTCCATCGTCGGTGTACGGGCGTCCTTCGATCCGTAGACCGAGGTGTCGAGCCGGCCAAGATCGTCAGAGATGAATACGACCAGGTTTGGCAGCTTGCCTTGAACGGATACGGCAAATACGCAGCTGAACACCACGAACAGGCAGCTGAGTTTTCGTGAGAGGATCATGCCCGAGACGATACGAGTGGTGAGCAATTAATCGACAGTCAATTTGTGGATCGTCGACGTCATTCGCAGACGTAGTTGGTAATCGTGGCCACCGCCTTGAATCCCAATCGCTCCAAGATCGGACGACTCATGGATCCGGCTTCCGTGTACAAGAACTTCGCACCGAGTTGACGCGCCACATTCGCGCGGAAAGCAACGATCCCGCGGTAAACGCCCTGACCACGCGCGGAAGGAATCGTTGCGCCCGCAAACAGACCGCCGAAGGTGAAGCTGTCACCGAATCGCAAGACACCGCTCCCGACCGTGCGCCCGTCCTGCTTTGCGGCATAGATCGTGACGTGGTCGCCGCAAGTCGCCATTTCGCTGGCAAGTGCGGTCACCAGGTCTTCCGAACCCTCCGTCCAGACCTGGTCCATGATGGGTTTCAATTCTTCGGCAAGTCGCTCCGGTGCGCGCAATCGCTCAAACGTGAATCCCTCCGGCTCACGCAGATCTAGTTCGGACAGATCAAGGATCATGAGTTCAGCCTTCTCTTCCCACGCATTGAACCCACGTTTGACGAGTTGGTCGGCAAGATCCTGCGGTTGGTCGTGCGAATAGACTTTCCAACGAAAACTGTGACCAATGCCCGCGTAGTGTTTCTTCTGTGCTTCGATGCACGCGGGCAAATCGTCGGCGTCGCAGTGATCGATCCAGTTGTGTGGAGCGGCGGGAAAAGGCCCGATCGTTCGCCGAACACCATCCGCGATTTCCCGGCGATAGTCCGCGGCGACAATGCCCTTGGCATGCCGAACCTCCTGATCGAAATAATGCAAAAAATCCTCGTCGTTCATTTCAATAGCTTCGCCACTTTGGCGGCATCGTGTTTATCGCTGCGCTGGGCCACCCGTAGCGCGCGGCAAAGAACAGGGGCGTTTCCCCACGAAGGTCGCGGCCGTTCAGCTGGGCGCCGCGATCGATCAACCATTGTGTGATTTTGAGGAAACCGGCCTGCGCGGCGCGATGCAGCGGCATGCGTCCCATGCGCGCGAGATTGTTCACCTCGGCACCGGCTTCGAGCCAGGGGATCACCCGGGCGGGGTCGTCGGTGGCGTTCATGTTACCGGAACAACCATCACTTAATTCAACGTTGGGGTCTGCCGCCTTGGGCTGTTGCCTGGTCGGTAGTTGGTTTTGCAGATGGCAGGCCAGCTCGCCCTCCGCGTAGCGCAAGGCTGCGGCACCGTAGGCGTCTATTCTGGCTCCCTTGCCGATCAGAAAGTCGACCACCTCCACCTGGCGCCCGGCGACGGCGTAGTGCAAGGGAGTGTCACCCCAGTCATCCGGATCAGTCTTGCGAATCTCTTCATACCAGCGATTGAGCCAATGACGCCGCGTCAGCAGCAGACGCGTGCGCACCAGTTCGGGTGATCGCACCGTGAGTCTTCCCTTTACCACATCGTGGATCAGGTACTGCAACTCGTTCACCGCCTTGCGGTAGGGTGACTGAAAGGCCTGATACGCCATCTCGTGATCCCACCTTCGTTGCTTCGGATCATCGAGCACGGCCCGGGCACGCTTCACCTGCTTTGACAGTTCCGCCTGAGCCTGTGCTTCGATGTGATCCACTTTCCTCTTCAACGTGGCGGACAGCTTGAAGTCCCGGATCTTCGGATCGATCACTTCGCGAACGGTCGTGGGATGCCCCTGGTTCAGCAGGCTTGCTCGCTGGCGCAGAAATCTCTTCACCGTTTTCAAGTCGCCCAGGTAAGCAGCTGTATGGATGTCCATCGTGGCGCCGTGACGTGCGTAGAACTCCGCCAGTTCTTCATCCCCACACTTGCGGGCGAGGCAATAGGACGTGAGCTCGACGAACAAGGGCGTGTAATAGGTGCCGGCATAATTCACATCCGCTCCCATCGCAATCAGGTATTCGATCGTCTCCCGGCGCTGCTTGTAGGCCGCCTCCCAGAGCATCGAACGATTGTGCGAAGCCTCCGCATGAATCCATGACCAACCGCTCTTGAGAATCGACTTCACGGTCGGTAGATCACCACGAGCAGCGGCGGGAAGAACAACCTTCAACAGGTCGGTGGATTTGCCGATGAGCCTGGAGGTCACAGCCATTCCCGAAATTGTTCCATGGAAACATTGCCACCACAGAGGACCGCACCGACTCGTCGGCCGGCGAAGCGGTCTCGATTCTCCAGAATCGCGGCGAGGCCGACCGCGCTGGATGGTTCGGCGACGACGCCCGCCTTGTTCTTCAACAGACGCATGCCCTCGATGATCGATTCTTCGGATACGAGAATGCCGTCATCAATCAGCGGGTTCATGTCCTCCACCGCTTCGGGAACAGGTTCGCGAACGCCGATGCCATCGGCGATGGTGGCAATGGAATCGTGCGTGATGATCTTGCCCGCGCGCCAGGAATCGAGCATCGCCGGAGCGCCTTGCGCCTGCACCGCGATCATCTCCACCTTCGGGCTCAATTCCTTGAAGACGGCAGCAATGCCGTTGAACATTGCGCCGTTGCCAAGGGCAATGAGCAACGCGTCGTACGGTCCGGCGTATTCGAGCATCTCCATACCCAGCGTGCCGGCACCCTCGACGGTTTCGATGTCCTTGGAATCCTCCACAAACCGCACCTTCGAATCATTGGCAACCCGACGAGCCTCGACCTTGGCGGCATCAAAATCTTCGCCATGCAGAACGACGTGCGCACCGAGTTCGCGCATGCGATCCAGTTTGAGCGGGCTGGCGTTTTCGCTCGCGTAGACCGTCACCGTCAATCCGCGACGCACACCGGAATAGGCCATTGCCTGTCCGAAATTCCCCGCACTGGCGCAAACGATCGGCCGGCCGTCGCTGTGTTCGGCCGCCAGAAAATCCGAACCGCGTCCTTTGAAGCACTTGATGGGATTCTGCGTTTCATCCTTGAGAATCAACTCGACCCCGAGCGCCTCGTTGAGTTCGTCGCTGCACAGGACCGGTGAATTGAGAAACACCGGCTGAATCCGGGTCGCGGCGAGGCGGATGCGTTCTAGTTGGATCCGATGGCCCATGGAAATACCAGCTTACGGTGGGAGCAGCACGCGCAGAATCTAAAACTCCATTCGCCAAGTAAGGCCACCGAAGGCCGCGAAGCGGGGCGCCGGTTCGAAGAATCTCCCGCCGAAGGCGTTGAGCCGGGTCTGACCGTTGTACCGAAGATTCAGCAGATTGTTCAGCGCGACAAACGGCGTCAACGTGCTGCGCTCGAATTCCTTGATGTAGCCGATGCGGGCATTCACGAGGGTGTAGGAATCATTCTGCACGGTGTTCGCGTCGTTCAATTCGAATTGATCCACGTATTGCAAATCGATGCTGCCAAAGAATCCACGGGGGCGGCTCCAATGAAGCTCCGAGAAGATTTGATGCGCGGGGATACCCGGTTCACGGTTGCCACTGAAGGCGCCGCCCGCGGTGACATAGTCCCGATACCGCGCGTCCATCACCGAGTAAGACGTACGCCACGTCAGATCGCGGGTCAGTTCATGTTCCAGACCCAACTCGATGCCCTTGCGTTCGGACCGTCCGGCATTGCGAAAGAAGTCCCTTCCAGAGGGGCTGGTGAACGGAATCAATTCGTCGTCGATCTGCAGGAGGAAGAGGGAAAGCTCAAGTTCCGTGCGAGCGGACAAACGGCTCTTCGCCCCGATCTCGTACGTCAGTGCCGTCTGAGGTTCCAGCGCGGTGTTGAAACCGCCACCGCCGGTGGGGTTCGCGAACTCGGTCGTCGTCGGTGTTTGAAAGGCGGTTGAGACGTCGGCAAACAACTGGTACTCGGGATGCAGGTCGTACTCAAGACCGACCGACCAACTGAACTGATCCAAGGCGCGGGAACCGGAATCGTCTCCGTCAACGAGGAAACGGTCATCCGCCTCGAAACGCACATTGTCGTATCGCAGACCGGCAATCAGGCGGTGATCTTCGGTGATCGCATGAACATTGCGGACATAAGTTCCGACGCTCCGCACAGATTCTACCTGATCGAGGCCCAACGCTCCACGCGTCCCGGTGATATTTGCGTAACGTTGCCGATCGTCCTGTTGCAGCTCGGCATCAAGACCCACATTGAATTCGTTTCTCGCTGTCTCCCAATCGTAGCGCGCGCCACCTCCAACCCCGAGGCGGTCAAACTCGACAATGCCGTCGCCGGCAATGGGCAAGATCGGCAGCTTGTTGTTGAAGTCGCGAAAGAGCGAATGCTGCGTCAGCGTGAGCTGCCCCTCGCCGAGCCAATGGCGATAGATGAATCCCAGTCGCCGTTGTCGCACTTCTTCACCCGCGTCGAGAGCGACGTTACGGGCGCGGGCCTGTTTTCGATCAGCGTCGACTTCCGCCCGCGTCAATCCACCCGAATCACGCGACCAGGGCGTGTGCGCGTAATTGAAGACCGCGGTCAGTTCTGAAGTCTGGTCAAACGAGTGGCGCAATTTGCCACCGACAAACTGGTTCTCCGATCCACTGTGTTGCCGGTAGCCATCGATCGACGACCAACTGCCGTTGACGAGGTAATCGATTTCTCCGAGTCGACCTCCGGTATTGAGCTGGTAACGATGGTACCCAAACGAACCACCGGACAATCGGGTCTGCAGAAACGGCCCCTGCTCGAACCAATCCGTGCGCACGTTGATCGCGCCGCCGGAAGCATTTCCGTAGAGCGACGAAACGGATCGGCGCAGCACTTCAATCCGGCTGATCGATCCCAGGTCCAGGTTGTCGAGTTGGGTCTGGCCGTCGGGCGAACTCTCCGGAATCCCGTCCACGAGCAACTTGATCTCCCTGACGCCAAAAGCCGCCCGCGTTCCGAAACCACGAATCGAGATCCGTTGATCCTGGGCGAAGTTGAAACTGTTCTGCACAAAGACGCCGGGAACGCGACGCAACGCTTCATCGACGGTCAAGTTGGGCTCGCTGAGACGTCTCTCCCCCCAATCTACGAGTGATACCGATGATCGCGCGGTGACCGAGGTCGGCGCCAGTTGCACCAGGTTGGTTTCCGCTCGGGCGACCGAGACGAACAACATCAACAGGGCGACCAATATCCTGCAGTTCAGCATTCGCGTGTCGCCGCCTGAACGGCCAACCAATCCACGAGTTGTTCGGGGGAGACCAGTTCGTTCCGCGTCGAATCGGTGAGAATCTGCCGATTACGCCGCGGGCCGCGTTCGTAGAACTCATCCAGCAGGATGAGGTCATTGAGCACGAGATCCTGGTGAGCCAGCGCCCGGTCGCCCAAGTCATCGGCACCGCGTTCGAAAGTGTTGAGGAATTCGCGAGAGGCACCGGCCAGAAACTGCTGGAGTTCCTCCACGGCGACGCTTTGGGAATCCACCGCAAAAGACCGGCCCGCATCCCAATCAAAACAATTCAGCGGCGCAGTGGGATCGGCATGATTTTTTTGGATCAGGCGCCGCATGGCGCTGAACGCATAAATCGCGAAAGACTTGAACGCGCCATACCACTCGTGATCGTCATCCAGTCCGCGCCCGACCGTGAAATGGATTCGTTTCCCTTCGGACTTCACCCCGATATAGACGGAAGACCAGGGCCAGACGTTGGCGCGATTGAACTGCGGCCGGTGTTCGCGCAACAGCTGGCTTTCCTTCAGCAGGGCGCTTTCATGAGAGTCACAGGTCTCCCACTCGATCCGATGGATGCGATTGACCAGGCGCCAGGTCTTGCGGGAATCACGGCCCGGGTGGACGTAACGATAGCTGCCGATCCGTTGGCGGAGATTCTTGGCCTTGCCGATGTAAATCAACCGGCCGGTCTCGTCGAAGAAGAAGTACACGCCCGACTCGCGCGGCAGTCCGCGGAAGAACTCCGGCGCGAATCGCTCCTTGAGCGGCTTCGGCGGTGGGAACAGCCACAACTGTCGCACCCGCCCAGCGACCGGGGCGTCCGTCCCATCCTTCAATTCCGTTCCGGATGCTGCGTCGGGCATGTCGGATCGAATACGGCGTCATGCTCGAAGAGGGAAGCCATTTCGTAGGCCTCCAGTCGCTCGTTCGACGATCCGCCGTGGAGTTCGAAACGACCATCGCGCATGCGATAGAGGATGGCCTCCCCGCATTTCCAGATATACTTGATTCCCTTCGACGGTTTCCAGTTGGTGGCGATCAATTTCATGCGCCCAGACTACGCAGCAAGGGTGGACATTGACTGTCCAAGGGGAAGAAAATCGGGAAAAATCAGATGGAGAAAAAGGACCTGAGCTGTCCGAGGAAGTCGTTGGCGTACTCGTGGTGGAGATCCTTGCCGCCATCACCCTGATTCTGAGAGGCGGTTTCGGCGAGGATGACTTCGGTCTCGAGTTTGCGGAGGGCGAGGATTTCGCTGAGTTTCTCCAGGAGTTCGGGGGATTCGCGGAGGACGACGGCCATTTTTTCGCGTGGGATCTGCACGACCTCGGTGTCCATGTTGGCAACGACATTGGCGCTGTAGCGTTCGCCGGTGAGCATGGCCATCTCGCCCACGCAATCTTCGGTGCGCAACAGGCCGACCCGGGTGGGACGGCCTTCCATTTCGACCATCACGTCGGATTCACCATTGACGATGACCAGCATGTAGTCGCCTTCCTCGCCTTGACGGACGAGTTTCTGGCCCTTGCCGAAGAGCTGGCTCTTGGCTTCGCCGATAAGCGTCATGAGTTGTTGCTCGTTGAGCACACCGAACATCGGATGCCGCGAAAGGATGTCCAAAATTCGGCTGGTCTGGTCGTCGTGCCCCTGTCGGCGGCGTTCGAACTGCACCACCTGCTTCGGCCACGGAATCGACATGCCAGCCCGATGCAGGGCATACCAGGCACCCGTGCGAATCGCATCCGCGACCCGATCCATTTTCTCGTCTTCGTCGAGCCGGTTTTTTCTCGTAAATTGCGGCCCGGTCATCGAAATCCTTCACATAGACTTCCGGCATCGGGTCTTGGCGCACACCTTCCACATGGCCCACTGAATTGAGCAGGATATCCCGCACCTGATTCGGCGGACTCGAATAATCGGCGGGAATGGTCACGCGAAAGGCGTGGAGCTTCACCGGGTAGTTCAGGTTGATGATCTTGTTGGTGATCATGTCCCGATTGGGCAGATCGAGGTAAATGTGGTCGATCGTACGGATGCGGGTTGATCGCCAGTTGATCTCCATCACCTGCCCCATGTCGCCGTCCACCAACAGCCAATCGCCGGGTTTGTAGGGCTTGTCCATCTGCAGCGTGAACCCGGCGAAGAGATTTTGCAGGATATTCTGCAAAGCCAGCGCGATACCGGCGGTCGCGACACCACCGGAGACGATGAATCCCTGAAGTTTGGCGTCATAGAGGAACTGCGCCACGACCACCCCGGCAACCAACAGCCCAACCAACATCGTCGAGTGAGTCAGAAAGCGGGGAACGATCATCTGCCGCTTCTTCTGGAAATATCCTTCCCAATAGAAGCGGTTGATCAGCTTCACGACGAACATCGTGCTGAGCATGATCATCGCGGCCTTGAGGAAGGTGGTGACGCCCGGTTCAACCTCCATGAACGAGGTGGCGATGAAGAAGCCGACAGAGAGACAAAGCGCCTGGTAGTCGCCCCCGAGTTTCACACCCCAGCGCCGCTTCAGGACACGCCCGAGGTACATCATCGCGAAGTAAGCGATGGGGAGCATCAGGACTCCAAGTACCGAACTGAGCGTCATGGTTCTGGAAATGTATGGATTGCCGAAGCTTTCCTCAACAGGGAAATCTGCGCCGGTACTGCGTTACTTTTTCGGGGCGGCGAAATCGAAGCATACCAAGCGATTCTCGCTGCGGAGGTAGACCTTCTTGTTGGATAGCACCGGCGCGGCCCAGCACGGGTAACGCAGTTCCGGCACCTGCCAGCGGGCCAGTTCCTGATCCTTCTTCGCAGCGACCTTGAAGATCCCCAACAAACCGCCTTCGCCGAGGGTGATCAACTTGCCGTCGGCCATGATCAGGGAACCCCGACCATAGACATCGGGTTGCTTGGAGGATCGCGTGCGCCATTTCTCATCGCGGCTCCACTTCACCTTGCCGGTCCGAAATTCCACGCAGCGAAAACTCGCGTCGGGTTCATTCCGCCCGCTGAAGGCGTAGACATGTCCGTCGTGCAGGACCGGAGTCATCCAGTGAATCTCCAAGGCAGGAATCTTCCAGCGCCCGGTCGTGGTATCACGGTCGTCCCGATCGAGCGGATGCCGCCGAGGGTCTTTCCAGACTTCGGCGAACGATTTGCCGTCCGGCTTGACCTGCAAGACCATCGCGCCCACACGATAGTACGCTCCCGAAATGAGGATCATGTCATCCTGCACCACCGGGTTCATCGCGTTGACCGAATCGCCGACGATCGATTGGAACCAGCGGCTGAATCGAACTTTGCCATTGGCCGGATCAACGGAGCAAAGGCCTTGGCGCATGAAACACAAAAGGTGTCGCTTCCCGTGAATGGTGGTCGCCACGGGCGAGGCGTAACTGGCCAGTTTCTCATAGCCCTTCCAACGATAGGGAGCCTCCGCCCGCCAACCGAAAGTCGTGACGCCTTCCCAATTGGCTTTACCGACACTTTCCCAAACCGTCTTCCCGGTCTTCACGTCCAAAGCCACCATTCCCGAGTTCGGTTGTCCACCCACCATCACGATGAGCTTGTCTCCTTCAATGATCGGTGTGCTGCCCACACCGAAGAAGGCCTGTGGTATCTTCCAATCCCGGGCCGTGTCGCGATGCCAGACCACCTTGCCCGTTTCAAGTTCCAGGCAATAAAGCTGCCCCTCGGCACCGTAGGTGTAGACCCGCTCCTCAGTCAGCAAGGGAGTGCAGCGTGGTCCATTGTTGTAACCGAACGGATCGACGTAGCTCGTGGGATACTTGTGCCGCCAGATCGGTTCGCCCGTATCCCGGTCCAGAGCATCAACGATCTCCTCGCCACCGAGTCGATGATGCAACACCAACTTCTGGCCGCGCACCGAAGGCGCGGCATAGCCCGTGCCGATCTCCTTGGAAAACACGCGCGGCGGTCCTTCCTTTGGAAATGAGGAAATAAGTCCCGTCTCAGTCGAGATCGCATCACCGCGCGGCCCCAGGAGACGAGGCCAATCCCCGCCCAACAAGGTGGTCGCCGTCAGCGTCCAAAGAACGCAACAAAATCCTATGCGAATCCGGGAGTTCATAAGCGGCGGGCATTCAAGCGCGCTTTCATCGTGGTGGCAAGTGGGACGCTCTAATTGTCGCGATAATTCGCCCGGAAAACCGCTTCCCAAGCCTGCAGCGCAGTGCTACCAACGATCTATGAATTCGCCCTGTTCCGATTGCCACGATGTTTCACGTCGTGGATTTCTCAAGACCACCGCTTTCGCCTCCGCCGCGTTGGCGGCCGGCAACGTCACGGCCGCGCCCACGATGAAGAGCAAAGCCGAGAAGCTCTCCGCTGAACTTTTCTATTCACTGAACGATCAACAGCGCAAGATCATGGCTCTGCCGTTCAACCATAAACTGCGACAGAAGACGGAGAACAACTGGAGCATCACCGAGACCTTCGAAAAGGTCCTGACCGCCGACCAGACCGACCTGGCCAAACAGGCTTTTCTCGCCATGCACAGCGAGGAATACCGCGACGCCGTGCTCAAGCAATTCGTGCACGACAACAATAAATTCAGTCGTGGATCCATCGCCTTCTTTGGTGATCCCAAGACGGACAAATTTCAGATGGTCTTCACGGGACGCCACACCACCCGCCGGGTCGATGGCAATTCCGTGGGCGGAGCCACCTTTGGCGGCCCGATCTTTTATGGTCACGCCGTTCGCGGTACCGAGAAGAAGGACCATCAGGGCAACGTCTATTGGTACCAGGCCAAACAGGCCAACAAACTCTTCTCGATGCTGAATGGAAAGCAGCGCGAGCAGGCCCTGGAAGCCAAGGGTCGCCGGGAGCAGAGCGCCAAGACCGTGAAGCTCAAGGGTAAGGGCGCCGACCTCGAAGGCATCGCGTTCGGCGATCTCGCCAAGGACCAGAAGGGCCAGGTGAACAAGGTCATTGCCGACCTGCTCGCCCTGTTCCGCAAGGAAGACCGCGACGAAGCCTTAAAGCAAATCAACGCCAACGGCTTCGACAACCATCACATCGCCTTCTACAAGCACGGCGACATCGGCGACGACCGCGTCTGGGACGTCTGGCAGATCGAAGGCCCGGCGATGGTCTGGTACTTCCGCGGCGAACCCCACGTGCACACTTGGGCACACATCCGCGCGAAGGCCTGAGACGAATCAACGACGCGCGAGTGACGCGATCATCCCGTTCAAGGCCTCGGTGATCTTTACCGAGGTGTCGGCTTGGAACCACGCACTGCCGGTCCAGGTTTCGTAGCCGCCCCATTCGGTTTGTTTGGGGGTGGGAAGATAACCGTTGTGGCCGTTGGCGAGTTCGATCGTGAAAGTGGTCCGCAGCGGGCTGGCTTTGCGAATATCGAGACCGATTTCCACGAAGGCCTCGAAGGGCATGGAGGCAATCCCAATGTCCCCGATGCGGATGGCTTGGAGAATCACTTTCTCGGTCGACGGGCGATGCGAAAGGGTCAGCATCCACTTGGCGTAGGATTTCGACCAAGGGTGTTTGCCTTTTCCTTTCGGGTCGGGTTCGAGGGCGGCCTTGGCCTGGGCGACCTGTTCCTCCGTGGTCTTGCGATACGCGACGGCGATCTCCTGCTGTTGCATGGCCAAGGGAGCGCCGGACTGGAATTCGATTTTCGCATGTTCCGCGGTGACCGCGTCGGCCACGTACTTCGCGACCACCTTCATCTGCTCAAAGGGTTTCTTGCTCGGGCGCGGGTTGACGAAGTTATAGTTATTGATGTCGCCGCTGGTGCCGTTGGAAAGGATGGCGACGAACTCCTTGTTACCGGCACCAAGTCGATCTTCCATCATCTGGGCGAACACACCAAAATAGTCGGCGGACACACCGCCGCGCGGGACACCGCCGACGTAGTGCAATGAGTAGTTGGCCAACAACGCGATCGGCTTCCCGTCGCGTCCTCGGATGCTGACAAAACCGCAATACGGATCGGTTGGGCCGGCGGGTTTGACCAGAATGCCAGAGCCTCGGGGCGGATTGGTGCGAACCACGTCGTTGGTGCCGCTAAAAGGATCCTTGATACGGCCGGCGGCTTTGACGAACCAACGACGGTTGAATACTTCCTTCGGTGCGTGCGCCATGCCGGAACCGACTTCCGCGGGACGCAGTTTCTGATTCGCCTGGATGATCGACTCGGTAATACCCAAGGTCATTTCGGCGACGTAACTTGGCGTCGCCTTGATGCCGACTGCCGGCCAATCGCGCGTCGCCGGTGCGGAGTGCGTGTGCGTGGCGCTGATCAGCATCCGGTTCATCGGGATGCCCGTCGCCAAGGAGGCCAACTTCTTGGATTCATCGAGGATTTCCCGGGGCACCAGGCAATTGTCCACGACCACGATGGCGAGTTTCGTCCGACCGTCATCGAGCACGATGGCGCGAGCATGCAACTTGTCGAAGGCGTTGGTCGCGCCGCGATCGTAGAACTGACCCACCATCGAGACGGGCCATTGGCTGGGGGTAAGGTCGGCCTTCGCGGCCCCGGCGCGCAGGGCGGCCTGGGTTGGCGACGCCAGCGAAAACAAAAGGCACAAGGCTCCCAGAGCTTTGTTGAGCTGCATGGTGGAGTTTGTGCGGCAGGAACCCGGAATTTGCAAACCGGAGAATCAGGAACGCCCCGAGGCACTATTCGTTCACGCTCGGATCCGTGGCCGGATCAAACGCGGTGAACGTGGGCGCGCTACGCCGCCAACGTTTGAAGAAGCCGAGCGAATTCCAAGACATCCACCGCCGCTTTTCCTTCGTGAAATCGCCAATCCTGGGACTGTTGTACTTTGTCGATTGCGAGTCGTCCGGACGGCCGATGTGCACACTGGCAAACGGAAACAACTCCAGCAATTCGTCCTTGCGCGTCCCCGCCGCCTCAGCGCACTCAAATTCGTAATACTTGGTGGGGCCGCAATAGCCTCCCGAATCGTCCAAGTATCGACCCGTCTCGATGTGAACCAGCCACAGACACACAGCTTCGCCGATATCTTCCGTTTCCGGACGCCGTTGTTTCCAGTTTTCGATCGTATCTTGTTCCACCAGGAAGGTTGCGACTGCGTGTGTGCCGCAGAAGAATCGTAGCTTATATCCGATCCCCTGTCCGTATACGATGTGTAAAGAATCGGTGAATCTCCTGCGGGAATTCCCGTAGCTGTTGAAAATGTCTCGACCTGCCGCGGTGCCATATCTTTGATTCGCAAAATGAGGACGTTGTTTTGGCTCATACCCTTCTTCGCCGTTCACCAAATCCAGGCGCAATCTTCGGTCTGGAAAGTGACCCGCGGCGAATCCGTACTTTACCTCGGCGGCACCTGCCACGTGCTCCGCAAATCCGACCTCCCACTACCGAAGGAGTACGACCAGGCGTTCCAAGCCAGCTCCGAGATCGTGTTGGAGACCGATTTCAAGGAGCTGACGAATCAGCAAACGAGTCTCAAGCTGATGCAAGCCGGCATGTATCCGGCAGGCGAGACCTTGGGTAAAATCTCAAGCCGGAGACGCTCGGCAAGCTCAAGGCCGCCGTCACCAAGGCCGGATTGCCTTTTGCAGCCTTGAACCAACAAAAGCCTTCGATGGTCATGTTGTCCATGTCGATGATCGAACTGCGTCGACTGGGTGTCTCCCAGAAGGGCGTGGACTTCATTCTCTACGACCGTGCAATCGCAGCGAAAAAGAAGACGCACGGCCTGGAAAGCGTTGAGAAGCAGATCAACATGCTCACTTCACTGGGCATGCAGAATCCGGATGACCTTATCGAGCACACCTTGAAGGACTTGACCCGGATGGGTGAACTCATGGAGATGATCATCAAGGCCTGGCGCACCGGCGATCGCAAGACCTTGAACAACACCTTCATCGTCGACCTGAAGAAACAATACCCTGACTTCTACAAATCCCTCTTCGTCGACCGCAATCAAAGTTGGATGCCACACTTCGAAAAATACTTGGGCACCAAGGAAATCGAATTGGTCCTGGTGGGAGCCGGACACATCGTCGGTGAAGACGGCGTGATCGCCCTGCTGGAGAAGGCCGGTTGCAAGGTCGAGCAGATCGTCGCGAAAAAGGGCAATTCGAAATAACTCAGTTCTCCGCCCGCAACAGTTGCAGTGGAGGATGCGAGGTGATTCCCCACGAGCCGAGCATCCCGACGAGAATGGTGAGCAGCAGATTGATCCCCACCGCCACAGCCACGTGCATCGCCGGAAAGGTGAACGGCACCTCGAAGACAAATTTCATCACCGCCCATTGACCGCCCACCGCGAGGACGATTCCGGTCAGACTCGCCATGACGCCCAGTAGCGCGAATTCCACGAATTGGATGTGCAGGATCTGTGAACGCGACGCGCCTAGGGTGCGCAAGAGAATGCCTTCGTGGAAACGCTGATAGCGGCTGTTCAGGGTGGCGGTGATCAACAGTAACACGCCGGTCAGAGCGGTGAAGTACGCCATGAACCGCACACCGAAAGTGATCTTGGAAACGATGCTGTTCACCACGTCCAATACGAGCATCAGATCGATCGAGGACACGTTCGGATACTCCTTGGTCACCTCCATCTGCATGCGGCCGGAGGTTTCGCTGTCGGCGACCCGCGTGGTCACGATGTGAAATCCGGGCGCGTCTTCGAGCACACCACGGGGAAAGACGATGAAGAAGTTCGCCTGCACGCGATTCCACTCGACCTGCCGAATGTTCGCGACCTTGGCCTTGAGGTCGATGCCCTGAATATCGAAAACGATTTCGTCACCGAGTTCGACATTGAGATCACGCGCAATGCCCTCCTCCACCGAGATCGGGACAAACTCGTCATCGAAGGAAGCCTCCTCCACCCAGTCTCCGCGCAACAGCGTCTCGGCCTCCGTCAAATAGTCGCGATAGGTGCAGCGATATTCGCGACGTAAGACCCACCCAGGATTTCGCCGACCGCCGCGGCCACGGGGACGTCCCTCATCCGCGTTCTCCCCGCGTTGGCGCCGCTGCGCCATGAGCTCCCGGACGGGAGTGCCCTTGAGTTCCTTGATGCGCATGTTGATCACGGGCGAGACATCGACCACGGGAAGGTCTTGCCGCGCCAGAATGTTGGTTACCCCTTCCAGTTGGTCAGCCTGGATGTCAAAGAGAATGGCGTTCGGTCGACCGTTGTTTTCATTCGGCATCAACTCGCGAATCAGACCGAATTGAGCCAGGTACAAGGTGAGAATCATGAATGTCCCTAGCCCCAAGGCGAGCATCAGCAGACTGGTGCGGTTGTTGGGTCGGTGGAGACTCGCCATGCCCTGCCGGATCGCATACGGCCAGCCCGCTCGCGCAAACACTTTGGCCGCCCAACCCACCAACTTGGCCACCAGCAGCAACAAGAGAATCGCCACCACCAAAGCCACCACGAAACCAACCCCATGCATCCAACGACGGGTATGCATGATGGCGAAAGTCGTGATTCCTCCGGCAATCGCGAGATACAGAAACCAAACCCAAG
>JBMYQZ010000019.1:0-19809 GCA_049601855.1 Limisphaerales bacterium
AGCCCACGACGTCCGAGAAGAAAACTGTCAGTGGTTTGCGCAAGGTCGACGTGGCGTTGTCCATCTCACCACGAAAGATCGCGCCGTAGACCTGCGGCGAAATGTAGTGGGAAACCTTGTCGGCAATGGACTCGATCTGCATTCGCGCGAGGCGCAGGGAAAGATGCGTGTCGATGCGCGAGAGCAGTTCCGGGGCGTTGAAAGGTTTGGCGATGTAATCCACCGCCCCGCGCTTGAAGCCGCGCACGATTTCGTCGGTCGCGGTATTCGCGGTCAGGAATACCACCGGGATGTCCTTCGTCCGCGGGTTCTCCTTCAAGGCCACGCAGCATTCGTATCCGGTCATCACCGGCATTTCCACGTCGAGTAGGATGAGATCGGGAAGCGTCTTGGCACACACTTCTAGAGCCTTGCGCCCATCGCGGGCAATGCTCAGCCGATAACCGCTTTGTTTGAGGAGGGAGCCAGCGAACTGAAGGTTCTCCACCGCATCGTCCACGAGCAAAATCCGTGCGCTGGACATCGCGACGCGGGTGCGTTCGTCCATCGTGCCGGTTGGGTCGGGTTGCGTACTTCGTGCCGAGGCCTCACTCATTGTGTGTGCCTGTCATCTGTGGGGAGCAGCGGCATTACAACGCATTCGAAAGCCGGCGGCCATCTCCGAATATCGTTACTTCGTGATCAACGCCGCGAGCAAACCGATGAGGCCGCCGAATACACCGCCCCAGACGACGAGCCAGCCGAGGTGTTCGCGGATCATGTTCTGAATGATCTCCTTCACGGCTTGGGGCGTGAGCTCATCAAGGCGGGCGGTGACGATGACCTCGATCTTCTTGAGAATATCGTCGGTGATGGCTTCGGCGGGAAGACCGGCTTGGAACGCCGCCTTGAACTCATCGGACTTGGCCATGTCCTTCACCGCGCCCCGCATCTTCACCTCAAAAGGCTCGCGCAAAGGCTCGAGCGCCTGCACGCCTCCGAACATTCCTAGCATTCCGCCGAGCGGAGACTCCATCACCGCCTCCTGCAATGCGATGAAAGCCGGTTTGAGATCCGCCTTGTCAATGATCGGATCCAGTTCGAGGCCGACCGTTGCCTGCGCCTCTTCCTTGAACAGCCGCTCGATGTTCTCCCGCGTGAAGAACTGCCGCATCATCAACTCGCGAATCCCGCGTTTAAAGTCCTCGAAGTGCAGGGGGATGATGCCCGAGCCGTAGAGCCCGGGCACCTTCTCAAACAACATATGCACAGCCGCCCAGTTCGTCAGCGCGCCGGACAGGGCAAACATGCCCGTCGTCATCACGGGCTTCCGCCACGGTTCCGGCGCCAACGCTCCCGCGCCTATGGTGAGAGCGGAGATAAGATTTGTTGTGAAACTCTTGTTCATTTCTTGATATCAACCCGAGAAGGCGATGCGTTTAAGGGATCGAAGGAAGACTGTTCAAGCGGATTCTGAGAAAGAAATGGCCCGCCGCACGAAATGCACGGCGGGCCGGTTGCGGTTTCAGGTTAATCGGCGAGGTCGGTAATTTGACCGGCGCCGACGGTGAGTCCGCCTTCGCGGATGGCGAAACGCATCCGTTTCTCGATGGCGACCGGGGCCTTCAATTCAACACTCAACTCGACGTTGTCGCCGGGCATGACGAGTTCGACTCCATCGGGGAGCTGAACGCTACCGGTGACGCTCGTCGCGCCGAAGAAGAACTGCGGCGAGTAGTTGCTGAAGAACGGCTTGTGGCGGCCGCCCTCTTCCTTGCGAAGGATGAGAGTCTCGGCCGTGAAGCGCGCGTGCGGCTCGATGGACCCGGGCTTCGCGATCGCCTGACCGCGACGGATCTCATCCGCCTTCACGCCACGGAGCAACAGGCCGACGTTGTCGCCGGCGCGGCCCTCTTCAAGCAACTCGCGGTACATCTCGATGTCGGTGACGGTCGAGGTGCGGCCTTCGCCGAGTCCGAGGATTTCAACCTCGTCCATGCGACGAACGATACCGCGCTCGATAAGACCGCTCACCGCCGTGCCGCGTCCCTCGATGGAGTGAATGCCATCGACGGTCAGCAGGAAATCGCCGTCCACGGAACGCTCCGGGGTCGGGACATGGTTGTCGATCGCATCGACCAATTCCCGAATCGCGGCGCGATGACCGGCGTCCCCTTCGAGGGCCTTCAACGCGGAGCCGCGAATCACCGGGATCTCGTCCCCGGGGAATCCGTAGCGCGTCAACAGCTCACGGACCTCCAGCTCGACGAGGTCGAGCAATTCGGGGTCGGCGACCGTGTCCACCTTGTTCAGGAACACCACCATCGCCGGCACGCCGACCTAGCGGGCAAGCAGGATGTGCTCGCGCGTCTGGGGCATGGCACCGTCACCGGCGCTGATCACCAGGGTCGCACCGTCCATCTGCGCGGCACCTGCGATCATGTTCTTCACATAGTCCGCGTGGCCGGGGCAGTCCGCGTGACCATAGTGGCGCGTGGCCGTCTCGTACTTCACGCAGGACGCGATGATGGTGACACCGCGACGTCGCTCTTCCGGGCTGTTGTCGATGTCGTCGTAGGTACGCTCCGCGGCCAGGCCTTGCTCGGCAAGCACCGCCGTGATCGCAGAGGTCAACGTCGTCTTACCGTGATCGACGTGACCAATCGTACCGATGTTGATGTGAGGCTTGTGCCTCTCATGTGTCTTCTTCATTGGTTTTCTTTCGTTTTGTTTTCCCAACGACACCGCCGGCTTGCGGACCGCTGGAAAGCGTTTGAAGGAATGGGAACGCCGGGTCGCGGCTGCAGATGATTCCCCGGAACGAAAAAAGCCCTGCTTCCGAACAGAAGCAGGGCTCACGCAAAATCCTCTATGGCGGGTCTACGTGGCCTGCTGTCCTTCCTGTTGTGAATCTTGTGAGTTGGCGTTCATTTGGAATTGTCGAGCAATACAGGTAGCACTGATCGCCGGATCTTCAAGTGGCGGGATGAATTCCAGATCGCAATTCGAAAAACTTGGGACGAGCTTGCGCTTTGCGTTTTGCCAGCCGAGAGATTGAAGCTTGAGAGCAGCCCCGCCCGGCTTCATGCTTCGCCAGCGCGCCTTTCCCCTCATGCAAGTACCTCGCAGCCAAAAACCGGATCGTTTCCTCCAGTCGGTTTCCGACTACTTCGACAAAGCCGCTCCCTACACCGGATTCAGTCCGGGGATGCTCTACCAGGTGAAGTGTTGCAACGGTGTCTACCGCATGCGCTTTCCCGTGGAGCAGGAAGACGGCGAGGTCGCCGTGGTAGAGGCCTTTCGCGCGGAGCACAGTTACCATCGTCTGCCGACCAAAGGTGGTATTCGCTTCAGCCCGTTCGTCACGCAGGATGAGACGATCGCGTTGGCGGCGTTGATGACCTACAAGTGCGCAATCGTCGACGTGCCCTTTGGCGGTGCGAAAGGGGGCGTTCGAATCGACCCGGCGCAGTGCTCGGACAAGTTCCGCGAACGAGTGACGCGACGTTACACGGCGGAGTTGTGCAAAAAGAATTTCATCGGTCCGTCCGTCGATGTGCCGGCGCCGGATTACGGGACGGGCGAACAGGAGATGGGTTGGATCGCGGATACCTACAAGGCGCTTAATCCGGACCAGTTGCATTCCTACGCCTGCGTCACCGGCAAGCCATTGTCGGTGCATGGCATTCCCGGCCGTCGGGAAGCCACGGGGCTCGGGGTCTACTTTGGCGTGAGTGAGGCGCTTGACCAGGCCGAGGACATGAAAAAGCTCAAGCTCTCACCTGGTATCGCCGGGAAGCGCGTGATCGTGCAGGGGTTGGGAAATGTCGGCTATCACACGGCCCGCTTCTTTTCGGAAAGAGGCCGCGCGATCGTCACTGGCATCGCCGAACGCGAAGGCGGTATCTTCAACAAGGATGGCCTTGACGTGATGGCCGTGTTCAACCACCGGCAAGGGACCGGGTCCATCCTCGACTATCCGGGCGCGACCAATTTCCCCAACTCGAAGGATCTGTTGGAGCACGAATGCGACATCCTGATTCCCGCTGCTCTGGAGAACCAGATCACCGAGGAAAACGCGCCGCGAATTCAGGCGCGCATCATCGCCGAGGCCGCCAACGGCCCGGTGACCTCCGAGGCCGAGGAGATTCTCCTGCAAAAGGGCGTGTTCATTATTCCGGACGTTTTTCTCAACGCCGGTGGTGTCACCGTCTCCTATTTCGAATGGTTGAAGAACCTTTCGCACGTGGCTTTTGATCGCATGGTGAACCGCTACGCCGAAGACCAGAACGACCGGCTGATCTCGGCGATGGAAACCCTGACCGGCAAATCGCTTACGCCCGATCAGCGCGCGACCGTTGTTCAGGGGCCCTCGGAATTTGACCTCGTCTGCCACGCGCTCGATCACTCGATGTCGATGGGCTACCTGAACGTCCATCGCGAATGGAAGAATCACTGCCTGCCCGACCTCCGCACCGCAGCGTTCAGCTTCGCCATCCAGAAGGTCGCCAGCACCTACCTCGATCTCGGCATCTTTCCGTAGCCAAGGCGGGCCGCCTGAGACACAGCCGAGCCGTCCGTGCTACGATAACATCGTGAAGTCCAACGACAGCCTTGTCTCCGTGGAACGCAAGTCCGGCCCCGCCGGCTACGCCGCAGGTGTGGACGAGCTGTTGGAACGGACCTTGACCAGCTTGGATCTTCCAGATGACTTCGTTCAACCGGGTGACAAGGTGGTCCTGAAACCGAACTGGGTGAAGGAGCACGACGAACGCAATCCCGGCCCTGATCAATGGGAACATGTGGTAACGCATCCGGCCGTCATCGAGGCGGTTATTCGCTGGGTGGCCAAACGGCTTGCCAGCAAAGGCTCGATCACGATTTGCGATGCCCCACAGACGGATTCTTCGTTCGCCAAGCTTCGTGAGTATTGCCGACTGGACGAAGTGATCGAACGGTGTCGCGAGGAGTTTTCAGGAGTGCGAATTGAGCTGCTCGATCTGCGACCAGAGGAATGGCACGCGGTTGACGGCGTGACCGTTTCGAAGACGACGCTTGCAGGCGACCCCTTGGGCTCCACCAAGGTTTGCCTGAACGAAGCGAGTGAGTTCGTCGACTTTCACGGTCAGGGCAAGCTCTACGGCGCTTCCTTCGACCTGGAGGAAACGAACGAACATCACCGCGGAGAGCGCCATGAGTACCTGCTTTGCCGTACGCCGATGGACGCGGATGTGTTGATCAACCTGCCCAAGCTGAAGACACACAAGAAAGTCGGTCTCACCTGTGCGTTGAAGAATCTCGTCGGGATCAACGCGAACAAGAACTGGCTTCCGCATCACACCGAGGGCACGCCCGACCAAGGCGGTGATCAATTCCCCGAGTCCACGACCAAGAACAAGTTGGAGCATTCCTGGATGGGAACGGCCAAGCGCTGGTTGAAGAACCGCCCCTTGGTTTCGCGCCTCTTCGTGCCGCTCAAGAAACTCGGGCGCTTGTATTTCGGTGACACCCAATCGGTCGTCCGCTCCGGCAACTGGCATGGCAACGACACCTGCTGGCGCATGGTCCTCGATCTCAACAACTGTCTGTTCGGCTTCGATGGCGAAGGCAGTCCCCGCACCAGACCGTTGCGCTACCTCGCCATCGTCGATGGCATTATTGGCGGCGAAGGCAACGGACCCATGGCGCCGGATCCGGTGAATTCCAGCGTGCTCCTCGCCGGCACCCATCCCGTCGCCGTCGATTGCGTCGCCGCAACCTTGATGGGATTCGATTGGGATAAGATTCGTCTGCTCAAGGGCTGCTTCGGCGACCCGCAACGACAGCTGACATCATTCCGATCCACGAACATCGAAGTCGCCTCGTCTGAACCACAATGGTCCGGCCCGCTCAATACGATGGAAAACACCTTCGGCTTCAAGCCTCACTTCGGTTGGGTTGGTGCCATCGAGAATGAACACCGGGCACTGGCAGAGTGAGCGGACCGAAGCCCCGTCCTTCCGGCATCCTGCCGGGAGCAATTGCACATGGCTCGTGTTGGAAGGATCAAGTCCGACAAGCCCAGTAGGGTATTCCTGCCAGTATGGTGCGATTGTTGCGATTGGAACTCCCGCAGGATGCCGGAAGGACGGGGCTTCGGCGCGATCGACACGTCACATAGACTCCTCAGTTACGAACACACCCTCGGACGGCAGTTGAATTGACAGCGTGCCGACTTGCCTGATGATCCGGGCATGAAGCATCTCCTCATCGCGATCGCGTTGCTCACCGTCATTTCCTCCCAAGCTGGCGACAAGACCAAACCTTTCAACGGCAAGGTCCACAAAATTCCCGGAATGATCGAAGCCGAACACTGGGACCTTGGCAAAGCCGGCGTCGCCTACGTGGATGCTGACAAACAAAACCGCGGTGCTGATTATCGCGAACCAACCGGCGTCGACATCGAGAAACGCTCCGACGCCTCCAACGGCCACGGCATCGGCTGGACCCGCGAAGGCGAGTGGGTCGTTTACACCGTCAACGTGAAGGTGACCGGCACCTACCGGATCGAGATCCCTGTTGCCTCGAAAAAGAAAGGCGGCGACTTCCACATTGCGATGAACGGCAAGGACGTCACCGGCCCCATCTCCGTGCCAGACACCGGCAGTTGGCAGAAACTCGAACTCATCACGCGCAAGAACGTGAAGCTCAAGAAAGGCCGCTATCTCATGAAGGTCTCAATGGATAAGAACGGCCCGTCCAACAGCATTGCCGACATCGACTACTACAAATTCATCAAGGAGTAGGTCTGCCGCTGGTCCCGGGTGGACGTTCCGGCGAGGTCTCCTGCTTGAGGAATCGCGGGTCCTGATGGAGTGAGTAAATGAATGCCCCCCAGCAGAGTGCCAGTGGCAACCTGATGACACTCCGCACAATCTTCCCGAGCGACGAGCGGGGCCATGATTCGCAAGTATCCCTCTTCACTGTCCTCCTCGATGGTGGCGAAATCAGCGCCCTCGACAACCTGGGACCATGCCGAACTTTCCGCCTCTGTAATTGACCGCTGATCGGCTCGCTTGAGCTCCTTCTTTTTCGGCGGCCGACCATCCGTGTAGAGCCTGGGCTGGTCGCTGCTCCCGCTCCCAACAAGATGAATGAACGTCACAGGATACTGAACACCTGTGAACGACACGGAATAGTTATTCCAGAATCGCTTGCGTCGAAGGCGTGAATTGCCAAAACCCTCCTGCTCAGCGAACGAAGTGATTGCCCGCTGATGAGCATCCAGGAAAGGCGCTCCTGCGCGAACGCCGTTGAAATTGGTCGTGGTGTAACGCACCAGCATCCAAAGGCTCAACGCGATTCCGCCCAGCACGACGATCGAGAATACGAGCCAGCGTGGCATGATGAAGGCTGCCTCGAATTGAGTCTGGATTACTGCGCGTTCATCAAGGACTGGCTGGGGTTTTACCCCAAGGTCCAGCCAGCCCGATACTCGCGTTTGAGGAAGCGTTCGGCGTCTGGGGCGTTGGGGATCTTCATTTGCTTGGCGTTCCAACGCAGTTTCTTGCCGGCACGATAGGCGACATTGCCGAGGTGATTGGCCTCGGTCAGAGGGCCGGAGTAACCAAAGTGACAGGTCGTCGGATCGCCGGTCTTGCAGGCGTGCAACCATTCGGCATGGTGACCGATCGAATCCGGAATCCACGGGTCGGGACGTTCGAAGTCTTTGAAATCCTGCTCGGGGAGCAGCACGTGTTTGCGGTAATCGGACAGCAACATACCCTTGTCGCCAATGAACAACACGCCGTTGCCCCATTGCGGAATGCCCTTCTCTTCCCAGATCTTGGGTTTGTGCGAACCTTGGTGCCAAGTCAACGTGACCGGCGCCATCTTGCCGCGTTTGCCGTAGGTATACTTGGCCGACATGGAAGCCGGCGCGATGTCCTGATGCGGCGGCGGGCCGGAGGCTTCGATGGTTTTCGGCGCGTCGAGTTTGAGCGCCCAGAATGGAAGATCGTTCCAGTGGCTGCCCAGATCGGACATGGTGCCATTTCCAAAGTCCCACCAACGATACCACTTGGGTCCTGGAAAATAGATTTCATGGTACGGACGATACGGCGCCGGACCAACCCAAAGATCCCAATCGAGATAATCGGGTGGCGTCATCTTTTCCTTCGGCGTCTCAAAGGACCAGACTCGATCCTTGTTCTTCTTCGCGTCTCCCTCGGATTGCCAACCCCAGGCGCGGCTAACCCACACGTGGCACTCGCGCACCGGACCGATCGCTCCGGACTGTACCAGCTCCACGACGCGTCGGTAATTGCTGCTCGCATGAATCTGCGTCCCCATCTGCGTGGCCACCCCGGCTTTCGCCGCGGCTTCGGTGACGACGCGCGCCTCGTAGACGTCCCGCGTCAAAGGTTTCTCGCAGTAGACATGTTTCTTCATCTGCAACGCGGGGAGGGTCGCAAAGGCGTGCGTATGTTCCGTCGTGCTCACCACGACTGCATCGATGTCCTTTGATTTCTCGTACAGCTTGCGGAAATCCTTGTACGCAGCCGCCTTCGGGAACTTGCTCTTCGCGTACTCGAGATTTCGGCCGTTCACATCGCACAAGGCGGCGATATTCTCCGAGTTTTGCACCGAGCGCAGATTGGCGCCGCCGCGACCGCCACAACCGATGACGGCGAGGTTCAATTTCGAATTGGGCGACTTGGCCGACGTGATGGCAGGAAAACCAGCGGCACCAACAGCGAGCGCCGTGGACTTGAGAAAAGTGCGACGAGAAGATTTCGACGGGGTCATGTCTGGATCATCCAACGGAATGGCTGATTGGCAACGCTGAATCTTGTCGCTTGAATACGCGGCGCGTGAGCGAGATTGAATTGAGTGAAAAACTGCTTTCCAACGCCGGTGGCTGGCAGGCGATGAAAGAGGCGCGTGGTATCCTGAAAGCCGGCCGGGTGCTGGCGG
The DNA here is from genome assembly GCA_049601855.1 of Limisphaerales bacterium. Taxonomy (GTDB): domain Bacteria; phylum Verrucomicrobiota; class Verrucomicrobiia; order Limisphaerales; family JAYPXF01. The sequence continues at coordinate 8,935 of JBMYQZ010000019.1, forward strand.
CGGAATGGAACCCCCCGAACCTGCTTGGCGAGGTGCAGGGTGCCAACGGCGTGTTGAAGACCGGTCTGCTCATTGAAGGCGAGATTGATATCGAGAACATTTGTCCATGCATGGAGAACCGGCGCTGGGGGCGTATTTGCGGACACTCGATCGCGGTCGGTCTGCGCATTCTCCATCCGCCGGAGGAGCAGGTGACGGTGAAGGCGCCGCCCAAACCTTCGATTCCGCAGGCGGCCGATGTCCTGAATCTCGCCGCTGAGGGCGACGAAGCAGCGTTGCACGTCATCATTCCTCCCAATTTCGAACAGTCGGTCTTTGCCGGGCGGGCAAGTGTTTGTTTTGAGTTCGAAGCCAAGGGCAAACGTCGTCCACTGAACCTCGCCGCGAAGGATCCGATGCATTGGAGCGAGAATGATCTCGCGGTCTTGGAACTTCTCATCGCCAAGACCGAGGGCGAATTGCCGGCCATGTTGCCACTGGACCTCGGCGGATTTGTCGAACTGCTCGAGCGCCTCGCCGGTAATGAGAACGTCACCTTGGGACGCAAGACGCCGGTGGACATCGGCGGCGATCCGTTTCCCTTGAAACTGCAGGCTGCGCTGCAGCCAGACGGCGAACTGGATCTTTCTGCGAAACTCGAGCCGCAACCCATGATTTTGCCGGGGGCCAACTTCTGGGCCTTTCACGATGAAAAGTTTCAACGGTTGGATCTGCCCGCCGGTGGCGCGGCCCTGTTGCAAGGTTCGCAAAGTCTTTCGCGCGAGCAGGTGCCGGTGTTTCTTGAGCAGCAGTATCCCAATCTCATGGCAACGGATTGCCTGGAAGCAGATTTCTCGCTCGATGATTTCAAGGTCGATCTGGATTCGCCGCGAATCGCGCTGCACCTCGAAGGCGGACTGGCGCGATTGAAGGCGCAGCTTACGGCGGTCTACGAATCGGTGAAGATCGACCTGGCCGATCCGCCGGGCAAACAAACCTGGATACCGGTGGAAGACGACTCGAGGCACTACCTCAGGCGCGACCGTAGCGTGGAACAAGGCGCCATCGCCCGCTTGGTGCGCAATGGTTTCAAAGGTCCCAACAAAGACGGCGAGTGGGAATTGCGCGGCGACAACGAAGTCCTTCGCTTTTTCGCCAGCGAGTATCCGCGCCTGCAGAACGAGTGGCAGGTGAGTTTGCAGGAACGCCTCGACTGGGCGGTGGACACGAAGCTCGAACGCATCGCGCCGCAGTGTAAGATTCGTTCGAGTGGCGAACAGTGGTTTGATTTTTCGATGCAGTTCGCCGCCTCGGGTGGGCAATCTTTCTCGCCGGCCGACATCCAACGCCTCGTTCTCGGGGGGCAGTCGCATACGAAGTTGAAGAACGGCAAAATCGCGGTGATCGACACCGGCGCGGTGGAGGAATTGCAGGAGGTCCTGGTCGATGCCGCGCCGGAGCAGACGGGTGATGGTTATCGCTTTCGCACAGATCAATCGGAGTTTCTCACAAATACCATCGAGCAGCGCAACGGGTGGCAGATTGCCTATCCGAAAGCATGGGGCGAGAAACAGAAATCGGACTTCAAACCGGACCTTGGTGCCTTCGAGAAGATCTTTCGACCCTATCAGCGCGAGGGTGCCGATTGGCTCCTCAAGCTGCGTACGAACGGTTTCGGCGGCATCCTGGCTGATGAGATGGGCCTTGGAAAAACCCTGCAGGCCCTGGCGGTGGTTCAATCCACACGCGGAAAGGACTCGCAACCCTGCCTGGTGATCTGTCCGACCAGTGTGGTTTCAAACTGGGCCGCGGAAGCCGAGAAATTCGCGCCGCAGCTGAAGGTGCTCATGATGCATGGCCCGAAGCGTGAGCAGCACGCCTCGCAAATTTCCGACCACGATCTGGTGATCACCTCCTATGCCTTGATCCGTCGCGACTGGGATTGGTACGACCCGATCGAATTCGACACTGTCATTCTCGATGAAGCGCAGCACATCAAGAATCGCCAGACCCAGAACGCGCAGGCCGTGAAAGCCATCAAGTGTCGTCATCGTCTCGTGCTCACCGGCACGCCCATGGAGAATTCCGTCCTCGATCTGTGGTCGATCTTCGATTTCCTCATGCCGAACTATCTTGGCTCCGCCCAGGATTTTCGCGAACGCTACGAATTGCCATTGGCCAAGGGCGGCGACCCGGCCGTGCAGGAACGACTGGGACGTCGCGTGCGCCCGTTCATTCTGCGTCGACTCAAACGCGACGTGGCGAAAGACCTGCCGGACAAGATCGAACAGGTCTCCTTCTGCGATCTCACCCAGCAACAACGCCAGGTTTATCAACAGATCCTCGAAGCTGGGCGGAAGGAGGTTCTCGAGTCCGTCGATCAGAACGGGTTTGGCAAGAGTCGCATGGTCATCTTCAACGCGCTCCTGCGCCTGCGTCAGATTTGTTGCGATCTCCGCCTGCTCAAACTGGACAACGTGGACGCCAGCAAGGCCTCCGGCAAATGTGATTTCTTCGACGAACTCCTCGAAGAGATCACCGACGGCGGCCATCGCGTGCTGGTGTTCAGTCAGTTCACCACGATGCTCGGTCTCTTGCGTGATCGCCTGGAGGAGAGCGAAACCGAATACTGTTACCTCGATGGCTCCACCCGCCAGCGCGGTGAAGTCGTGAATCGCTTTCAACGTTCCGACATCCCGGTCTTCCTCATCAGCCTCAAGGCCGGCGGTGTTGGTCTCAACCTCACCGGTGCGGATACAGTCGTGCATTTCGATCCTTGGTGGAATCCCGCCGTCGAAGATCAGGCGACCGACCGTGCGCATCGCATCGGCCAGCAGAACGTCGTCACGAGCTACAAACTCATCGCCCGCGATACCGTCGAGGAGAAGATTCTCAAGCTGCAGGAAAAGAAACGCGCCGCCATCCGGACCATCTTTGGGGACGAAGAACAGATGACCGAAGCCTTGTCTTGGGATGAGGTGCAGGAACTCTTCTCCTGAGCGGATACAACTTATTCATTCTTCTTTGCTCTTCGCAGGGCCGGTCAGGCTCACTAGCATCGGCTCCTTTCGTGTCGGACAAGAATACCATCACCTATCGCTACGAGATGATGCGCGCGGTCGCCCAGGGAATCCTGGAGACCGCGGCCCACGCATTCCTGCTCATTATCGCGGTGAAATGGTTCGAGGCCGGCTCGGTGGCCAAGGCGTTGGTGGCCGCTGCGGGCAGCTTTGGCCTGTTGCTGAGTCCCGTGATCGTGTCCAAGGTGGAGCACATCGGCTGTCGCACCTCGAAGGCCGCGGCGTGCATTCTGGGAATCGGTGCCATCAGTCTGGTCGTCATGGCAGTGTTCCCGATCCTGCCGGTATTCGTCATCGGCAGTATTCTTGCGATGGCCTCTTCCTCCGGATCGATTCCGTTGATGACCCAGGTCTACCAGGAGAATTACCCCAAGAAACAGCGTGGGCGCAGGTTCTCCCGAACGGTCATGGTGAAGATTGTCGCCGCCGTCGCTTTTGGTCATTTCGCCGGCAAGATGCTTGACGCGGATATCGAGCGATCGCGGTGGATGCTCTTGATTTTTGCGGGTGCATTCGCCTTCAGCAGCTTCTGCGTCTCGCGCATTCCCTCCACGCCCTTGCATGTCTCCGGCGGCACGCATCCCCTCCGCGCGCTGCGCTTTGCGAAGACCGATACACTTTTTCGACTCACGTTGATCGCGTGGATGTTCATGGGCTTTGGCAACCTCATGATGTTTCCCATCCGCGTCGACTACCTCGCCAATGAGAATCTGCTGAACTTCGACGTGTTGAAGGTGGCCGTGCTGGCCGTGGTCATCCCGAACACGGCGCGACTATTGACCAGCCCACTTTGGGGATGGTTGTTCGATCACATGAATTTCTTCGTCCTGCGCGCCTTGCTCAACGTGGGTTTCGGACTCGGCATCGGGGTGTACTTCAACAGCGATTCGATGGTGGGGCTGACGATTGGGGCCATTTTGTTTGGCATCTCTCATTCCGGTGGCGATGTGGCCTGGTCGCTTTGGGTGACAAAATTCGCGCCCCCGGAACGGGTGGCCGACTACATGAGCACGCACACCTTCTTCACCGGCGTACGGGGCGCCTTGGGGCCGATCATCGGCTTTGCCCTGATCGGATATATGGGCGGATCACCGGAAGCCGTCTCCAACGTTGCGTGGATTTCGATCGCCTTCATAACCGTTTCCGTGTTCCTGCTCGTCAAGGAAATCCCCGCCGGTCGCCATGGCCGGGATGAATCTGCGCTCAACGAAGACGTCTCTGAATAAGTGCCATGAAAAAGTTCCTGCTGCTCACCCTGCTCCCACTCGCCATGAACGCCGCCGAATTCACCGAGGTATCCATCACCAGCACCAAGGATGGCAAACCGCAGAAGGCCTTTTGGTGGCACCCCGAGAACGCCAAGAAGCAACCCGTGCCGCTCCTCGTGATTCTCCATACCTGGTCCGGCAACTATCAGCAGAAGAGCTGGAAGGAGCCGGGTTTGAAGGAAAGTGAGAAACGTGGCTGGGCGGTGATCCATCCCGACTTTCGCGGGCGCAACAATACGCCCCAGGCTTGCGGCTCTGATTACGCCGTGCAAGACGTGCTGGACGCGGTCGCCTGGGCCAAGAAACAGATCAAGGTGGACACGAAGCGGATCTATCTTACCGGCACCTCAGGTGGCGGCCACATGTCGCTCCTGATGGCCGGTCGGGCCCCGAAAATCTGGGCTGGCGTCTCTTCGTGGGTGCCGATCAGCGATGTGGCGCAATGGCATCGTGACACTACTGCGGCCGGACGCACGAAATACGCCAGCGACCTGGTGAAGTGTTGCGGTGGCAAACCGGGCGAATCCGAACAGGTCGATGCCGAGTATGTGAACCGTTCGCCGCTCACCTGGCTGTCCCAGGCCAAGGGCGTTGCCATCGACATCAATGCCGGCGTTCATGACGGCCACACCGGCTCCGTTCCCTGTGCCCATTCGCTACGCGCTTTCAACTCCCTCGCGGTCGCCAACGGCAATCCTGATGTGCAGGTCGCGAAACGCACCATGGATTTGATCTGGAAGAATCGTGAAGTGCCGAAGAGTCAACTCAGCAAACCGATCACAGATGAACAACGCAAACGCGACGTGCTCCTGCGTCGTTCCGCCGGCCCGGTGCGCGTGACCATCTTCGAAGGCGGACATGAGGGCGACATGACCGCGGCGATTCATTGGCTCGCGCAGCAGAAGAAGAAATGAAAGTTGTCCTCACGTTCCTGGCGATCTTCGCCATCGCTGCCGAGGCGGCGGAGAATCCCGTTCATCGCATCGCTTTCGGTTCCTGTGCGAAGGAATCCAACCCGCAGCCGATCTGGAATTCCATCGTTGAGGCGGATCCGGAACTGTTCCTTTTCATCGGTGACAACATCTACGGCGACAGCCGCGAGGTTGAGATACTCGCCGACAAGTGGAAGCTGCTCGGCGCCAAGCCGGGATATCAGAAACTGAAATCCAAGTGCCGGATCCTCGCGACTTGGGACGACCACGACTACGGCTGGAATGATGCCGGTACGGAATATCCGTTGAAACGCGAATCGCAGAAACTGTTCCTCGACTTCTTCGATGAGCCGGCTGATTCACCACGAAGAAAACAGGAAGGAATTTACGACGCCAAGATATTCGGACCCAAGGGGCAACGGATCCAGATCATCCTGTTGGACACGCGCTATCATCGCAGTCGCTTGTTGAAAGGAAGGAACCTTGAGGAACGAGGGGAAGGTCGGTCCGGTCCCTATCTTCCGAACCCTGACCCGGGAGCAACCATGCTTGGCGCATCACAATGGAAGTGGTTTGAACAACAACTCAAGGTGCCGGCCGAACTGCGCATCATTGCCACCAGCATCCAACTGCTCTCCAACGAACATCGCTACGAGAAATGGGGCAACCTGCCGCACGAACGCGAACGCTTTTTCAACCTGCTCAGAAAGATCCGACCCAATGGCGCGATCGTGATCAGCGGCGATCGGCACACAGCGGAATTTTCACGAACGGAAATCGGTCTTGGTTACCCGCTCTACGACATCACCTCGAGTTCGCTCAACCAGCGGCATCGTTGGCGCAGCGAGATCAATCCGTATCGCGTGGGTGGAATGTATTTCGACGAGAACTTCGGGATGATCAACGTGGATTGGAGCGAAGACGATCCGACGGTGCGGATGCAGATCCGGGACATGGACGGGCGCATCGCCATGCAGTTCCGCCACCAACTCAGCGAACTCAAGGCAACGCGCTGATCATTTGCCGATCAACATCTTCAAGCCCACCACGAGCAGGAATCCGCCGAAGATCCGTTTCAATTGATCAGCCGGTACGTGTTGCACCGTGAGCGCCCCGAGGTAGCCACCGATCATCGCCGCGGGGATGAAGGGCAGTGCTGTCTTCCAATCCACCGCTCCGTTCGTCGCGTGCTTCGCCGTCGCGGAAATCGCGGTGAAGATAACCACGGCCATCGAGGTGCCGATCGCCATCTTCGTCTCCATCTTCATGATGAAAATCATGGCCGGTACCATCACCACGCCCCCACCGACGCCGAAAAGTCCTCCGATGAATCCGGCCGCGACGCCCACGAGGAGAGGAAGCAAATAGGTCATGCCTCTTAATGCCGCCGCGAGTTACCGGCAGCAAATAAATTCAACCGGCTGAAGCATCACACTTGCCCCTGCGTCAGAAGCGAGTAAGTTCGGCGCCCGTTTCAGGTTTACCGTTTTATTATGCGCAAGATCATCTCACTCACTCTCGGGCTCATCCTCGTGACCAACACCGCGTTCACGCAGAATGGTGACAAGAAAAACGAGGAACAGGTCGCCCCGATCTCGGCTGACCGAATTCCTCCCTCGCCCGTGTTAAATCCCGAGCAGGCCTTGAAATCCTTCAAGCTTGCTCCCGGTTTCGAGGCTCAGGTCGTGGCGTCGGAGCCGTTGATCGACAACCCGGTGATCGTCCAATGGGACAACCAGGGCCGTCTCTGGGTGATGGAAATGCGTTCCTTCATGCAGACACCCGGCGGCAAGGGCGAACTCGAACCGGTCAGCCAGGTGGCGATCCTGCATGACACCGACGGTGACGGTCGCATGGACAAGAAGACCGTCTTCCTCAACGAGCTTCTGATGCCGCGGGCGATGGCCTTTGTCGGCGATGGCGTCGTGATCTGCGAGCCGCCGAGGTTGGTCTACTACCCGATTCTCCCGGGCGACAAGCCGGGCAAGCCGGTCGTCATCGATCCCGACTACGCACCCGCGGCCGTGCCGAAGAACGGCGTGATGAACGTGGAACACGCCGCCAATGGCTTCATGCGGGCGATGGATAACTATCACTACAACGCCAAGTCGACCTTCCGTTACATCTACCGGGACGAGGAATGGAAGAAGGAGCCAACCTACTTCAAGGGCCAGTGGGGGATGAGTCAGGATAACTACGGTCGTCTCGCCTTCAATTCGAACAGCGACCACTTCCGCATGGAGCCGATCAGTTCATCGTATCTTCTGCGCAATCCGTTTTACCGAAGTGCGCGTTTCAGCATGCAGCCGCTGCCCAATCAGACCGTGTGGCCGGGCCGGATGAATCCCGGCATCAACCGTGGTTATCGCAAGAACATGTTGCGGCCCGACGGCACGCTTTCCCGCTTCACCGGTGCCAGTGGCGTGGCGATTTATCGCGGTGGACATTTCCCTCCGGAGTTCATTGGCGATGCCTTTGTTCCGGAGCCGACCGGCAACCTGATCCGTCGTGATGACGTGACCGAGACCGGTGGCAAGTTGAGCGCGGTGAATCCATACGACAAACTTCAGACCGAGTTTCTGGTTTCCACCGATGAAATTTTCCGGCCGGTAAATGCTTCGGTGGGGCCCGATGGGGCGCTGTATCTCGTCGACATGTATCACGGGATCATTCAGCACCGCGTCTTCCTCACGAGCTACCTGCGCAAGCAGGCCGAGAGTCGCGGCATTCACAAGGTGGTCGACTACGGCCGCATCTACCGGATCGTTCACAAGGAACGCCCGCTCGACAAAGGTCCGATCCTCGCCAAGGCGGATGCCAAAACCTTGGTCGCGTCATTGTCTCATCGCAACGGCTGGTATCGCGACAATGCGCAACGGATTCTCGTTGAGAATGCTCCCGCAGGTGCCATCGAGCCATTGAAGAAACTCGCCACCGATGGCGGCAGCCACCTCGGCCGTCTGCACGCCCTGTGGACCTTGTCCGGTTCGGGTTATCTCGACTTCCCGCTGTTGCAGGCAGTGTTGAGGAAAGAGAAGCACCCGAAGGTGATCGCCGCCGCGATCCGCCTGTGCGAACCGGTGCTGAAGACTTGGGAGCAGGATGATGCGCTCAAGTTGATCGTGTCGAAGGCGGGCGTGAAGAGTCGAACTGTTCGCGTGCAGGTCGCTTTGAGTCTGAGCGGGGTTGATTCGCCTGCAGCAAGCAAAGCCTTGGTGGCCCTCGCCCGCGATCATGGTGGCGATCAGGCGATTCGTGATGGGATCATCTCCGGCATGCCGGGACGCGAAGGCAAATTCATCGCCGCGCTGCTCGCTGACAAGGGCATGGCCAAGGAAAACGGCGATCGCAAGAAGTTCCTCGGCGAACTCGCCAAGTGCGTGATCATCGCCGGTCGACGTACGCCGGTGAATAACCTGCTTTCACTCATCGGCAAGAAGTCCACGGCCAACTGGCAGAAGACCGCCCTGATCGTCGGCATGACCCCGCAGAAGATCAAATCGACGAAGGGCCTGCCACCCGTGCGCCAGAAGAAGATTCAACTGCCGGAAGAGCCGAAGTCGCTGGCCGCTCTGAAGAAGATCAAGACCAAGTCGGTGGCCACCGCATTGCGCAAGCTCGACGAGGTTTTGCTCTGGCCAAACAAGCCCGGCGTGAAGCCGGAACCTCCGGTGCGTCCCTTGACCGACGACGAGAAGGTCCTCTTCGCAACCGGCAAGCAGCTGTACAACATGACCTGTGGAGCCTGTCATCAGTCGCACGGATTCGGCATGGCCGGCATGGCGCCGCCGTTGGCGGATTCCGAATGGGTGTCGGCGAGCGAGGAACGCCTGATCCGGATCGTGCTTCAGGGCGTCGGCGGACCCATCTCCGTGCTCGGGCAGAAGTATAACATGGAGATGCCGGGCCACGGCACCTTCACCGACGAACAGGTCGCCGCCGTGCTCACCTACATTCGTCGCGAGTGGGACCACCCCTACGATCCGATTTCGGTGAAGAGCGTTGGCGCAGTGCGCAAGGCGACCGCGGGACGGGAAGAAGCCTGGACGGCAGAGCAGTTGTTGAAACTGAAATAGCCCAAGGCCCGCGTGCCCGCCGGCAGTTTTCTCATGACCAAAATAAAGAGCACTATTTTGATGTGCTGCCTGGCTTTTGTGGCGACGGCGGCAGAAAAACCGAACATCGTGTTGGTGATGGCCGACGACCAGGGTTGGGGCCAGGTCGGTTACAACGGTCATCCGAAACTAAAGACGCCCAACCTCGATGCGATGGCCGCGAACGGTATTCGCTTCAATCGTTTTTACGCCGCCGGTCCGGTTTGTTCGCCCACACGCGCGTCGGTGTTGACTGGCCGGACGCACAACCGCACGGGCGTACCATCCCATGGACACAACTTGTGCCTGCAGGAGAAGACGCTTCCGCAGGCGTTGAAGCGGGCGGGTTATGCGACCGGTCATTTCGGTAAATGGCATCTGAATGGCGTGCGCGGCGCCGGTGTTCCGATCCTGGGTGACGACGCCAATCACCCGGGCCGCTACGGCTTCGATGAATGGCTTTCTGCCTCCAACTTCTACGACAAAGATCCGTTGCTCAGCCGGAACGGTGAATTCGAAGAATTCAAAGGTGACTCTTCGATGGTCGCGGTTCGGGAAGCACTCACGTTCATGAAACGACAGAAGAAGAATCCCTTCCTGACGGTTATCTGGTACGGATCCCCGCACAATCCCCAACGAGCGGTGGCGGAGGATATGAAAGATCTTGCAGGCGACAAGCTGGCCAATCACCTCGGTGAGATCGTCGGCATTGATCGCAGCATCGGCCTTCTTCGAAAGGGCCTGCGCCAACTGGGCATCGAACGGAACACCATTGTCTGGTATTGTAGCGACAACGGCGGATTGAACCTGGATCCCGACTCCGTCGGTCATCTCCGGGGACACAAGGGCAGCATGTTCGAAGGCGGCGTCCGCGTCCCGGGCATCATCGAATGGCCTGGCCGCATCAAACCGAAGGTTACCGAATTTCCCGCTTCAACGATGGACATCATGCCAACCATCGTCGACCTGCTGAATCTGCCCGCTGATTCACAGCTGACTGTGCGCGACGGGGAAAGCATTGCGGCTATCTTCAAGGGCAAGACGCCGAAACGAACTCAGGCCATCCCGTTTCGCTATCAACGAAACGCCGCTATCATTGACGGCAACTTCAAGCTGCTCAGCGCCAATCTGCTGAAGAATGAGTGGAAGCTGCACGACCTGAAGAACGATCCCGGCGAAACGAAAGACGTGTCAGCGGATCATCCGCAGCGCTTTGCAAAGATGGTGGAAGCAGCCAAGGCGATGGTGACGTCGGTGGAGAACAGCGCGGTCGGCAAGGATTATCCGGAAGGCAAAATCCTCCAAGCACCACGCCGCGCCTTCTGGCATGAGATGGACGAATACCGACCGCACTTCGAGAGATTCTTCAAACGCCCGGAGTACTCAAGTTACGCCAACAAGGTGAACAGCAAGCCGAGGAAGAAGAAAAAGAAGCAGTGAACGCGTTTCACTGAAACTCCAGTTGCCCGAACAGAAGCGGCACATAGTTGCCGTACCAAAACGTCGGGGCCCACTGATAGGA